>NZ_JBFOCM010000025.1:0-166135 GCF_040907825.1 Aeromonas sp. s7(2024) | reverse complement strand
GGCCTGTCACGCCGGGGGTCGCGGGTTCGAGTCCCGTCCGCTCCGCCACTAATTTGAAGGCCTTCCCGATTGGGAAGGCCTTTTTGCTATGGGCGTTTTTGTCCATAAGACCCACAGGTTTGCATACCAGAACGAATACAAAAGCCCGGCTTCACGACCGGGCTTTTGTATTTTTAGCGCCTTAAACCACCAATATCTGGCTTTTCCCTGCCAAGTAAGAGTGCCAGATAGCCGGTTATTTCTACCATTTTCTGGCTATATCAGAGTCTTATCAGTTTCATTCACAGCAATTTGAACGACTCTGCAGGTGGTCAAATCAGGCTTCTGTCGCTTGCTGGCTACAGAGCAGTTCCATATTGACCACCCCCTCTTCCATTTGCACATCGATCTTGAAGCCCAGCAGCTTGGCTAGGTTGGGAATACCGAGATTGCCGGATTAATCAGGTACCGTTCAAGCAAAGAGGCCTTCCCGTCGGGAAGGCCTCTTTGCTTTATCTATCAACTGATTACCATCACTCGGTCGATTTATCAGCGCTTCTCTTTGTTGCCAATGCTCAGGCCGAGCTTGATGGAGAGGGCTGCCAGTAACAGCAGCATCATGATCAGGGAAAAGAAGTTGCTGCCAAGCTCCGGGTATTGCACCTTGAGCAGCGCGGAGTGGCCGAAGACACCGATAAAGAAGCAGAGCAGGGTACAGATGGGGGTGTTGCCCACCATGGGTTCATGGCGATAGTGCTGGAACAGCTGATAGGCCGCCAGCCAGAGGGCAATCAGCGGGAAGAAGGAGAAAGGCACGACCGAGTTGGTCAGCACGGCCAGAGAGGCATCGCCACAGATACCAATCAGCATGGCCATGGCGAGCGGTTTTTTCGGGATCATAAGCTGTTCAGTCATATCGTTCTCCATCCTGTGGTCATGGGTGAGGTTCACGGCGCTTCTGGTTTTGTACCTCGGCGCCCATGGCGATCATCCGCAGTTGGCGAATTGTTCGGTCGGAGAGTGCACGGCACTCTTCGCTGGTCATGTCGAGTGCATCGGCACCGGCACTGAAGACGATGGTGACCATGGCTTCTGCCTGGATGTAGGCATCTTCCCGTGGTGCTTCTGTGGTGGCTTCCAGATAATCGGTCAGCTCTGCGATAAAGTGCTGGATTTCGCGAGCTACCGCCTGACGAAAGGCGGCCGAGGTGCCGGAGCGTTCCCGCAGCAGCAGCCGGAAGATGTTGGGGTTGTTCTCGACGAACTCCATAAAGGTCTGCACCGAGGTGCTGATGACACTGCCACCACCGGCAATGCGCTGGCGTGCCTGGCGCATCAGTTGGCGCAGGGTGAGACCTCCTTCGTCAACCAGGGTCAGGCCCAGTTCCTCCATATCGCGAAAGTGGCGATAGAAAGAGGTGGGCGCGATACCCGCTTCGCGAGCGACTTCCCGCAGGCTGAGATTGGAGAAACTCCGATTGGCGCACAGTTGGCTGAATGCAGCATCGATCAATGTACGCCGGGTTTTTTCTTTTTGTTGAGCGCGAATACCCACGAAATCAGTCACCTTCAGCTTATTGAGGCCAAATGATAACCCGAAGGCGCCTCAGGATCAGGTTTGTATCCTACTTTTTTACCATTGACCGTGAGGAAATCACCATAGAAAATGGCTAACAGCTGTTCGCTGAAAGGATGCAATGAGATGGCCAGACCCCCCATTATTTTGACTAATACCTTGCTGTTCTCACTCTCCGGGATAGTGGCGTTGATTGTCGTACCCTGGTACGGCATGAGTCACGGTTACGATCTCTGGCAGTGGGCCAGTTTCCTGTTGTTGTTCTGCCTGAGTGGTCTCTCCATCACCGCAGGTTATCACCGGCTCTGGTCGCACAAGGCCTACAAGGCGCACCCCGCTTTGCAGTGGTTGTTTGCCATCGGCGGTGCGTTGGCGCTGCAGAATTCGGCCCTGCACTGGTCGGCCGATCACCGCCGTCACCATCGTCATGTGGATGACAACGATAAAGACCCCTACAGCGCGGGGCGCGGTTTCTGGTATTCGCACATCGGCTGGATGTTGCGGGAGCATCAGGGAGATCGCTATGGTGATTACAGCAATGTGCGTGATCTGCAGAACAACCGAGTGGTCGCGTTTCAGCACCGTCACTATCTGACGCTGGCACTGGCGGCTAATCTGGGGTTGCCGCTGCTGCTCGGCCTGTGGCACGGGGACTTGCTCGGCATGTTGCTGTTGGCGGGCGTGCTGAGGATGGTGATGACTCACCACACCACCTTCTTCATCAACTCGCTGGCCCACATCTGGGGCAGTCAGCCCTATACCGATCGCAATACCGCTCGCGATAACGGCATCCTGGCTTTTTTCACCTTTGGCGAGGGGTACCACAACTTTCACCACCTGTTCGAGAATGATTACCGCAACGGCATTCACTGGTGGCAGTTCGATCCGACCAAGTGGTTGATCCGGCTCGCCTCCTGGTGCGGTCTGGCGGGAGATCTCAGATCTTCGCCGGAGGAGCGTATCGAGCAGGCCCGGCTGCAGATGCAGCTGAAACGGGCACAAGCCAAGTTGCGCAAGCAGGAAGATCGCGAACTGTGGCAGGCGCTGCTGCAGGAGGAGTACGACAAGCTGAGCCAGCAGTTGCAACACTATTACGCCAGTCGCAAGCGGCTGCTGGAGCTGCGCAAGCGCAAGGCGCTGGCGCGCTATGACCGCCTCAAGCTGCAACTGGAGTATCGGGCCCTGCGGGACGGCTTTATCGCAGGTAAACGCAACTGGAGTCGCCTGCTGGCAGGTATTGCATGATGCCGCCCGGTTATCACAGAGACTAAAAGAGAAGACCGCCTGCTGGCGGTCTTCTCTTTTATGATTCAACTCAAGCTAGTCGGCTTGGCTCTGTTGTTGCTGCAATTGATCCAGTGCCTGTTGCTCCTGCTGGCTAAGACCCAGTTGTTCACAGGCCTGCTCAAAGCTGTCCCCAGATGGCACATCATGATATCCAATAACGGGAGGGCTTAGTTGGCTTGGCTCTGCTTTTGCTGCAGCAGAGCCAGTGCATGTTGCTCCTGCTGGCTGAGACCCAGTTGTTCGCAGGCCTGCCCAAAGCTGATCCCCAGATAGCGCATCATGATATCCAATAACGGGAGGGCTTAGTTGGCTTGGTTCTGCTGTTGCTGCAACAGATCCAGCGCCTGTTGCTCCTGCTGGCTGAGACCCAGTTGTTCGCAGGCCTGCTCAAAGCTGATCCCCAGATGGCACATCATGATATCGATGGCGGGCAGATAGTTCTTCATAGCTTCTTCCATGGTGATCCTCCAGACCCGTCACTTATGCCCTGAACCACTCGGTGCGGCAATTAGACTTTAGGCTTAGCCTGCCCATTTGATAAGCCCCCCTGCCACTGGGGGAGGGAATTTGTTACCCTGCACCATGATAAAAACGGTTGCCGTATGACTGCGAGCAACAGGTGAGGAGCAGGGCATGTTATTGAGTTTCTTGATCATCGCTTCAGGTTGGTGGCACATCCGTGCTGCCTACGGTTCAGACAGCCGCCAGTTCTATATCAGCAAGCCACTGACCATGTTGCTTATCATCGCGTTGGCGTTCGGCTACCAGAGTTATGACCACGACGGTTCACACGCCTGGATCCTGCTTGGCCTTTGTCTCTCGCTGGCGGGCGATGTGCTGCTGATGCTGCCAAGCGATCGCTTCATTCAGGGGTTGGCGGCATTTCTTGTCGCGCATCTCTGCTATATCGTCGGTTTTGCCCAAGGGCCATTGCTGCTCAATCTGGTGGATGGTTTGCTGCTGTTGCTGATCGCCGGCATGGTATTCGGCCTGTTGTGGGGCAAGCTTGGGGAGATGCGGATCCCGGTCTTCTGCTACATGCTGGTGATCATTGGCATGGCCTGGGTGGCCGCCGGTGCCTGGCACGCCTCTCTCACTGCTGGTTCTGCCGCCGCTCTGGTGGGGGCGCTGATGTTCCTCTTCTCCGACAGCATGCTGGCGCTCGATCGCTTCCGCTGCCCCTTTCCCCACGCCCGCGCCTGGGTGATGAGTAGCTACTTTGCGGCGCAATTCCTGATTGCGGGGTCGCTGGCGGGATAACGCCATGCGGTTGAGTACAGGCAACAGATAACGAAAAACGGGCGCTTGCCCGTTTTTCGTTTTATGCCCGGCGTTTTTCACGCCTCTAGCGGTTCGGCATCTGCTGCCCGTGGGGCGGGGGATTTGAGCAACAGCATCAGTGCGCTGGCGATCAGCAGGAAGATCCCCATGATGTAGAACACCTGGTTGTAGGCCATGATGGCCGCTTCCCGGTTGATGGTATTGGCCAGCATGGCGTGGGCTTGCTGCTGGGCAATCTCGGGGCCTGAACCCTGCGCCATCATGCTCTGGGCCAGCTGCAGCAGATAGCTCTGCCCCTCGATACTGCTGGCGGCCAGAGTGCTGCCAATCTGCAGCACATGGGTGCGGGTATCGTTATCGAGCATGGTCGCGATGATGGCGATACCGAACGCACCACCGAGGTTGCGCAGCACGTTGAGCAGGGTCGAGGAGGAGGGGATCTCGTCGTGGCTCAGGCTGGCGGTGGCGACCAGGGAGAGCGGCACCATAATGAAGGGCTGCCCCAGCGCTCGCACGATAAGCGACTGGATCAGCTGCGGCCCGGCGTAGTCAGCACTCATGTTGACGTTCATAAAGCAGCTGACGGCGAAGATCAGGAAGCCGAAGCTCACCAGATAGCGCGGGTCTATCTTGTGGGTCAGTTTGGGCACCAGCGGTAGCACCAGCAGTTGCGGCAGCCCCATCCACATCAGGACTTCGCCGATCTCCAGCGCGTTGTAGTTGTGGATCTGGGTCATGTAGAGCGGCAGTACATAGATGGAGCCCATCAGCGCCATGCCGAGGATCAGATAGGCGAAGCAGGCCAGCGCGAAGCGCGGGTTGTGCAGCAACCGCAGATTGACCAGCGGGTGACGGCGGATCAGCTGGCTGATGACGAAGAACAACAGCGCCACCGCCGAGATGACCGCCAGTCGCACGATGAAGCTTGAACCGAACCAGTCCTCCCGGTTGCCCTCCTCCAGTACCACCTCCAGCAAGCCGAGGCCAAGCGCCATGGTGACAATCCCGATGAGATCCACCCGCTTGATCACGGCCCAATCCACCGGTTTTTTATCAAGCCCGTGGGCCAGCATGGCCATCACCAGCAGTCCCGGCGGCACGTTGAGATAGAAGATGTAGTGCCACGACATCTGCTCGGTGAGCCAGCCGCCGAGGGTCGGGCCGATGGCGGGGGCGAAGGTGGCGCAGAGGCCAAACAGCGCCATGCCGGTGGCCCGCTTCTGTAATGGCAACAGGGTGACGATGAGGGAGAAGGCCATCGGGATCAGCGCCCCGCCAGTGAAGCCTTGCAGCGCCCGGAAGACGATCATGCTGGTGAGGTTCCAGCTGAACGAGCAGAGCACGGAGGCGGCGATAAACGCACCGGTGGTCCAGAGCAGGTAGCGGCGCACGCTCAGCCCCCGGCTTAACCAGCCGCTCAGGGGGATGGCGATCATCTCCGCCACCAGATAGGAGGTGGAGATCCAGGAGCTCTCGCTCAGGGTGGCCGACAGGGCCCCCTGAATATCCTTCAGGGAGGCATTGGTGATCTGGATATCGAGGATGGCCATGAAGGCGCCGATAAGCCCCCCCATGACCGCGATCCAGTTACGACGTGGAATGGGTTCCATCAGTTGGCAGCCACCACGGGATCAGGAGTGCGGGTATCCACGATCACTTCGGTGGAGAGACCCGGCAGCAGCTTGCCTGCCAGCGGGCCCGGCTCGGGGATGCGGATCTTCACCGGCACCCGCTGCACGATTTTGGTGAAGTTGCCGGTGGCATTCTCTGGCGGCAGCAGAGCGAACTTGGCGCCGGTGGCCGGGGCCAGGCTGTCGATGATCCCCTCGACCGGTTGATCCGGGTAGGCATCGAGCACCACTTCGACCTTCTGGCCCGGCTGCATATGGGCGAGCTGGGTCTCCTTGAAGTTGGCTTCGACCCACACCTGCTGCAGCGGCACCAGGCTGGCGACCTGCATACCGGACTGGACGTAGAGCCCTTCCCGCAGACTGCGCTTGCCAATTATGCCGTCAGCAGGCGCCCGCAGTTCGGTGTAGCCGAGCTCCAGCTTGGCCTGCTCCAGTTGTGCTTCGCTCAATGCCAGCTTGGCCTGATTCTGTTTACGTTCGGCATCCAGTACCAGCAGTCGCTCACGGGCCGCTTGCAGGGCGGCTTGGGCCTCCCGGGCTTGCGCCTGATTGACCTGCAGGCCGGCACGCACCTCGTCCAGACTGTCTTGCGAGCTGTAGTGGCGCTGGTTGAGCTGACTGATCCGGTTGACCTGCTGGCTGGCGCGCAGCTGTTCGGCCTTGGCGGAGGCGACCTTGGCCTCGGCCTGCTGGATCAGGCTCAGTTGTTGGGTGCGGGTGGCCGCCAGATTTTCGGCCGTCGCCTGATTGAGGCGCAGGTCGGCTTCGGCCTCCGCGACCTTGGTTTTGTATTCGCGATCATCGAGACGGGCGATCAGTTGGCCCGCTTTGACCGGCTGGTTGTCGGTGACCAGCACTTCGCGGATATAACCGGGCAGCTTGGAGCTGATCCCGGTCACTTCACTTTGCAGATAGGCGTTGTCGGTGCTTTCAAAATAGCGGCCGTGAAGATACCAGTAACCGGCGAACAGCAGACCGAGCAGAGCCAGTATCATGGCTGCCAGCAGGGGAATTTTCTTGTGTTGACTCATTTTTGTGATTCCTGAACTTAAGGGGCGCAGGCTAACACTGGTCAACTGTTTCGATTAGTATTGGTTCACGAGATATACAGTTTCACTGGTGCAACAATGGATCTCAATGCCGCGTTAATTCTGGTGCGTATCGTCGACAAGGGCTCGTTTACGGGGGCCGCCCGCGAGCTGGGGATGACCAAGGCGATGGTCAGCCGCCGCATCGCCGAACTGGAACAGCGGCTCGGAGTGCGTCTGCTCTATCGCTCCACCCGTCAGCTCACGTTGACCGAGGAGGGGGAGAAGTACTACCTGCACTGCAGCAAGGCGGTCGATGCTCTGACCGAAGCCGAGCTGATGCTGAGCGCCAGCCAGCAGGAGGTGACCGGCACCCTCAAACTGGCGGTACCCATCGAGACGGGGCAACTGGTGGTCGGGCGCCTGGTCGCCAAGTTTTTGCAGGCTTATCCCGCCTTGCAGGTGGAGCTGGAGCTGACCAACCGGGTGGTGGACCCCATCAGCGAAGGGCTGGATGCGGTGGTGCGGATTGGCGACATGAGCGACTCCAATCTGGCGGCGCGCCGACTCTGGAGCACCGGGCGGCTGCTCTGTGCCAGCCCGGACTATCTGGCCCGTAGTCCGGTCATCGAGCGGCCGGAGGATCTGGCCAACCACGAGCGAGTGACGGTGAGCAGCGGGTTTCTCGCCTCTCACTGGTGCTTCGAGCTGGATGGCAGAGAGGTGCTGGTTGACCCCCCATCCCGTTTTCGGGTCAATAATATTACCTGTGCCCGGGAGGCTGCGAAGGCGGGGCTGGGGTTGGCTTCGTTACCCGCTATGCTCTGTCAGGATGAGCTGGCCAGCGGCGAGCTGGTGATCCTGCTGCCAGAGTGGCAGCAACCCAGGGTGCCGATTTATTTGCTGTTTCCGGAGCGGCAACTGATGCCGCGCAAGTTGCGGGCATTCATCGATTTCATGATTGAAAATGGCGCCGAGTTTGGCATCGACAAGTTGTTGTAAGGGGGAGCTATGGATAACTGGATCAATCTCTATCGCGCCTCACACACCCTGGAGGCACACGCGTTGAAAGGGGCGCTGGAGGCGGAAGGGGTGCTGGTGCGCCTCAATGGCGAGGGGCTGTCGGGCGCCCTTGGCGAACTGCCGGTCGACATGTTGCAGGTGACCCTGATGGTGCGGGCCGAGGATCGCAGCAAGGCAGGACGGGTCATCGAGCGTTACCAGCAGCGTCAGGGTAATGGCTGGCTGTGCGGCCAGTGCGGGGAGGAGAACGGCGCCAACTTCGATGTCTGCTGGCGCTGTCACCACGATCCCCACGACAGCTGAGCTTTCTTCCGCTAGCGCGGCGGGAACTCGATATCTTCCCCTGCGCTGGCATCGTGATAGGTCGCCAGATCCAGTTCGTTTTCGCTGCGGGCGATCAGCACCGACACCAGAATATCCCCCGATACGTTGACCGTGGTGCGCGCCATGTCGAGGATCCGGTCAATGCCCGCAATCAGTGCCACCCCTTCCAGCGGCAAGCCCACCGCCGTCAGGGTCAGGGTCAGCAGCATCAACCCGGTGCCCGGGGTGCCTGCGGTGCCGATACTGGCCAGGGTGGCGATGCTGATGATGGTCAGGTAATCGACCATGTGCAGATCCACCCCGAATGCCTGAGCCACGAACAGCGCAGTCACTCCCTGATAGAGGGCGGTACCATCCATGTTGATGGTGGCGCCGATGGGCAGCACCTTGGCGGTGATGGCGGGGGAGACTCCCAGCCGCTTCTCGGCGCAGGCCAGACTGATGGGCAGGGTGGAGTTGCTGGAGCTGCTGGTGAAGGCCACCGCCTGAGCGTCAACGATGCTCTTGAAGTAGTGCAGCGGATTGAGCCGTGCCAGCAGGAGCAGCAGGGTGCTGTAGACCCCGAGCACGTGCAGCAGGCAGCCGAGGTAGACGGCGCCGATCACCTTGAGCAGCGGCAGCAGCAGGTCGAGACCGTACTTGCCGGTCATCCAGGCCATCAGGGCGCAGACACCGTAAGGGGCGAGCGCCATCACCATCTGGGTCAGCTTGAACATCCCCTCGGCCAGCGAGGTGAAGAAGAGGATGGCGGGGCGGCCACGGCGACCGCTGGCATTGAGGGCGACCGCCAGCGCCACCGCAAAGACGATCACTTGCAGGATCTTGCCATCCACCATCGCCTGTACCGGGTTGCTCGGCACCAGATGGCTCAGCACGCTGGCCAGGGTAGGTGGTTCCGACATACCGATCCGCTCATAGGGGCCCATGTCGGCACCCATGCCGGGCTCCAGCAGCCAGCCCATCATCAGGCCGATGCAGATGGCGATGGCGGTCGAGCAAAAGTAGAGGCAGATCGCCTTGCTGCCGATGCGATCGAGGGCCTTGCCCTTGAGCAGCGAGGTGAGACCGGCGATGACCGAGCAGAAAATGAGGGGCACCATCAGCATCTGGATGGTGTTGACGAACAGGACGCCAAGGGGCTTGAGCAACAGGGCTTGCTCTTCAAAGCCGACGCCCAGACCCACCCCTGTCAGCATGCCGATCAGGGTCTTGAGCCAGAGTGGTCGGCGGGTCCAGATCTGCCAGGGCTTGAGAGCCTCTCCATGGAACAGCATGACGCCAATATCCTTATACATTGTCTGCGATGGCCAAAAAGGGGCGCCAGTGTAGCGATCCCTGACGCGGGTTGCCACATTATCGACAAAGCGGTGGCGGTGACCACTCCCCTGACCAGGTAATGCGCAATTTATTGGCCTATATCAAGATCCCTCCGGGCGGGGAGATATTTAATTGGCATTAAATATGTTCATTATTGAGGTGAGAGATGTCGCAATCGGTTCATGGTCATGAAGTGATGGAGATGATGTTGACACAAGGGGGGCAATTTACCCGTGCCAGCCTGAAACAGGCGATGGCCGAGCGGTTCGGTGCCGAGGCCCGTTTTCATACCTGTAGTGCCAACGAGATGGATGCGGAGGCGCTGATCGACTTTCTGGCTGCCCGCGGCAAATTCATCGACTCGGCCGAGGGTTTCCAGACCCGCGCCGACAAGATCTGCAACCACGGTTAATCCCGCTGCGAGCGCATCATGGCGCTCGCTCAATTCTTCGCCCTTTGCTATATTTCGCCCCCTCTCTTTTCCCTATTCAGGGCGTAGCCCGGGCGTTGTATGGATACTTTCTCTGCCGCAGTCATGCTGTTTCTGATCATGGACCCGCTGGGCAACCTGCCGGTTTTCCTCTCTATCCTGCGTCATATCGATCCCAAGCGACGTCGCAAGGTGATGGTACGCGAGCTGCTCTTCTCGCTGGCCATCATGATGCTGTTCTTGTTCGTCGGTCAGCAGATCCTCGGCTTCCTCAACCTGCGGCAGGAGGCGGTCAGCATTGCGGGGGGCATTATCCTGTTCCTGATCGCCATCAAGATGATCTTCCCAAGTGAAGGGGGCGTGACCGGGCTGGCGGCGGGCGAGGAGCCCTTCCTGGTGCCGATGGCGATCCCGATGATTGCCGGCCCCTCGATCCTCGCCTCCTTGATGCTGCTGGCCAATCAGGAGCCGACCCGGATGGTGGACTGGTCGCTGGCACTCTTTCTGGCCTGGGCTGCCAGCGCGGTGATCTTGATGTTCTACGAGGTATTCAACAAGCTGCTGGGTGAGCGGGGACTCACTGCGGTGGAGCGGCTGATGGGTATGCTGCTGGTGATGATCTCGGTCCAGATGCTGCTGGACGGGGTACATCACTATCTGGCAGTGACCGGTCAGGGCTGAGCGGTTTACATCTTGAAGTGAATGAAACGGGGCTACGCAGAGCCCCGTTCTTTTTTGTTGACGAGAAGGCGTGCCGTCACCCGTGAGTGGTCGCTGCAGGTTCCAGTTTGCTCATGATGAGGGAGAGCAGCAGCTCCCGCAGCCAGCGGTGGCCCGGATCCTCGCTGTGACGCTGATGCCAGATGAGCAGATGGGAGATGCTGTCCAACCCAATGGGCAGCGGCAGCTGCAACAGCGGATAGACCTGGGTAGCGTGGCGAGCGTAGAGCCGGGAGAGCGTTACTATCATGTCGGAGTGCATCCCCATCCGCAGCGCCGCCTCGAAGGAGGGCACGGTTGCCTCGATACGCCGGTAGAGATCCTGCTCTGCCAGCTTGTGATCCAGCATCCAGCGGTCCCGCCCCTCGCAGTAAGTCTGTACATGGGGATAGCTGAGGTAGTGCTCCAGATTCCAGTTGGGCTCCCGCAGCGCGGGGTGGTGCTGCTGCACCAGACAGGTGAGATCATCGACCGCCAGCACTCGCTGACAGATGCTGTCGGGCAGGGTATCGAGCCGATAATCGGAGCTGATGCAGTTCTCTCGCACCGCGAAGGCGATGTCCACCTGTCCCTGACTCATCTCGGTCAGACTGTTCTCGGTCCACTCCTCGTAACGCAAGCGGATCCTTGGTGCCTGCCGCTTCAGCTCGCTCAGGTAGAGAGGGGCAAACAGGGTAAAGGCGCTGTCCATGCTGGCGATGACGAACTCCCGCTCCGAGCTGGCGGGGTCGAACTCGGGCGGCTGGATCAGGTTGTCCAGCGACAGCAGGATGGGTTGCAACTGCTGCTGCAGCGCAAGGGCTCGGCCGGTGGGTTCCAGCCCGTAGGCAGAGCGGATGAAGAGGGGATCATTGAAGGTATCGCGCAGACGGCCGAGGGCTTTACTGACCGCGGACTGGCTCAGATGAAGGCGGCGTGCCGCCTTGCTGCCGTTGCGCTCCTCCAGCAGCACCTGCAGGATAATCAGCAAATTGAGGTCGATGCGACCCAGTTGTTCCAGCAGCATGATATGAATCCTCTTCAATTCTAAGATGAATTTATACCATTTGTTTTCATATCTTGGCGATCTTATCCTCGAATGGTCTCAGGTTCGCATGAACCACTGGTACAGGATGTAGCGGTTGAGGGGACATGTAGCACAATCAATATGGCGACCTCAGGGTCGCCCTATTTTTTGGCTATGATTTATTTGCTCACTTGCACCTGCCTTGATTTTGCCCAACAATCCCTGCGCTCTATTTTGATACAAGTAACAGATATCTCTTTGTGAGGGAGTATCCCTATGGGACTCGGTGGAATTCATATCTGGCATATGTTGATCCTCTTGCTGGTTGTTGTGCTGGTCTTCGGCAGCAAGCGTCTTGCCAGTGCAGGTGAGGATCTGGGTACCGCCATCAAAGATTTTCGCAAGGCGATGCGTGACGACGCAAATCATCCGAAATAAGCAGTAGGAGTAGAAAATGTCTGTAGACGAGAAAGTTGAACTGAACGAAACCTGTGACAGCTGCGGCTGTTTTGCCGAGATTGGCACCATCATCGGCGAAGGCGACGATGTGATGGATCTGGTTATTGAAGCTGCTGCCGAGGCGGATGCCCGCGCCAAGCTGGCTGCCTATGAAGCACTGGCCAAACAGGTCACTGCCGAAGCTCAAGTGAGCAGCGAACTGACCCAGGGTGCCAACGGCGTGATCCTGAAAGCCCGCCTGCAATTCACCTGCACTGCCGAAAAACTGATTTTCGAAATGCGGGCCCGCTCTATCTGAGTTGTCTGATAACGCGGCAGGTTTGCCTGCCGTGTTGACCCTTCTGCTGTGGGTCGGCGTTCTATAGTTACTCTATCCCACAGACGTTTTTGCCCGGCGCGAGTCGGCCAACAGAAGGCGCAAACATCATGACGCAGCGATGGATCTCTGCCCCCAATCCCACCCTCTATCGTGATCCGTGCTGCCAACAGGCAGCAGGTGTGACGTCAGCACAGGGGCAGCCATCGTGATGCGACGCTGGATCTGGGCTCTGCTGGCCCTCTGCTGTTTTCCCCTGCTGGCGGCTGAACTCAAGCCACAGCGTCTGCCCCAACCCGGGGACCTCGAAAGCATTCTGCAAAAGCGCGAACTCAGGGCTCTGGTGGTCTATGAGCGCGGCTTCTACTTTCTCGATCGCGGCGCCCAGTACGGCATTCTGGTCAATCAGCTGCAAGGGTTCGAGCGCTGGCTGAACAAGACCTATCTCGCCAAAGAGAAGGTCAAACTCAAGGTGGTCTACATCCCGGTGCGCCAAGACAAGCTGCTGGACTATCTGACCGAGGGGCGCGGCGATCTGGTGGCGGCGACCATGACGGTGACTCCGACCCGGCGTGAACAGGTGGCCTTCTCCCGGCCGCTCATTTCATCCATAGAGGAGTGGGTGGTGAGCCAGCAGAGCCTGCCCGCCTTCAGCCGCATTACCCAGCTCTCCGGCAGGCGGGTCTGGGTGCGCGCCAGCTCCAGCTACTACGAGAGTCTGCGTCAGCTCAACTGGTTGTTTCGCGAGTTGGGGTTGCCCCCCGTCTATATCGAAACGGTGCCCGAATACCTGCAGGATGGCGATCTGCTGGAGATGGTGGCCGCCGGCATTATTCCCCTGACGGTGACCGACAGCTACAAGGGGCGGATCTGGCTGGGTGGGATGATCTCCGGCCTCAAGGCTCACAAGTTGATCCCCCTGCGCAGCAACGGCACCAGTGCCTGGGCGCTGCGCAAGAACAGCCCCGAGCTGCTCAAGGCGGTCAATGGCTATCTGGCGAGTGTCAGCCGCAACAGCCTTTACAGTGACATGACCCTGCGCCGGTTGCTGGTTCGCAGCGATCAGATGAGCAATATCCTGGCGCCGGATCCTATGGGGCGCCTCGCGACCATTCGCAAGGTGCTGGAGAAGTACGCCAATCAATACGATCTCGACTGGCTGATGCTGGCGGCGCTTGGCTACAAGGAGTCCGGCCTCAATCCCAAGGCGCGTTCGCCCAAGGGGGCCGTGGGTCTCATGCAGCTGCTGCCCAGCACAGGGCGGGAAGTCGGCATCAACGGCGCCAGACTCACCACGCTGGAGGGAAATGTAGAGGCCGCCTGCCGCTACATGCGGTTGATCCTCGATACCTACTTCAATGATCCCAAGCTGGATCGGCTCAACCGCCACCTGTTTGCCCTCGCCGCCTACAACGCCGGGCCGAACCGGGTGCAGGCGCTGCGAGGCAAGGCGGAGAAACTGGGGCTCGATCCCAACGTCTGGTTCGGTAACGTGGATCAGCTGGTGGCCAACGAAGTCGGACAGGGGCCGATCAACTATGTCGGCACCATCTACAAGTACTACGTAGCCTATCGTTTCAGCCTGCCTCAGATCGAGGGCAAGGCTGCCGCTATCGAAGCGGCTCAGCCCTGAGCCGGTTGACCGGCAGGGTCGCCTGCACGGTCGGCAATTGCCAGCCACCGTCCCTGTGTTGCAAAAACCAGTGAGCAGGGCCGGTGGCCGGGATGAGATCTGGCTGGCTGAGCTGGCCCAGATAGCGCAACATCGGGGTATCATGCAGTTCCATCAGCAACTCCTTTTGAATATGTGAAGAGGCTCGCCAGCGTTATGACACCCGGCCATGACAGCAGGATGACACCATGATCCCCGGATCCTTTGCCCTGATCGACGATCCCCTGCTGGCGCTCAAGGTGCGCTGCCACTGGATCCGTCATGCCCGCGAGCGGATCCAGGCGCAGTACTACAGCTGGGAGGAGGACAGCAGCGGCAAGCTGCTGCTGAGCGAGCTGCTTCACGCCGCCCGGCGTGGTGTCAAGGTGCAGCTGCTGGTGGATGATCTCTATGCCGGTGACAACCGCTTTCTGGAGATGGTGGCTCACTACCCGGGGATCGAGGTGCGGCTGTTCAACCCCTTCTGGCTGCGGGGCTGGCGCCCTCTGGCACTGCTGCTGGAGGGGTTGCTCAGCTTTCGCCGCATCAACCACCGGATGCACAACAAGCTGCTGCTGGTGGATGGCAAGCTGGCGCTGATCGGCGGGCGCAACATCGGCGATCGTTACTTCGGTCTGGAGCCGCAGGCTCCCTTCGTGGATCTCGATCTCGCCTGTCAGGGGGGGCTGTGCCAGCAGATGGCGCAGGGGTTCGAGCAGTTCTGGCACAGCCGCTGGAGTCACCCCATCCGCCATCTGCTGCGCCGCGAGCTGCTGCCCGCCGAAATAGAGGTGGTCAACGACTTCCTGTTCACCATGACGGATCCGGCGGTGGCGACGGTCTACGATCTGCCTGCGGCGCTGTTTGACGAGCGCGATTTGCCGCTGCAGTGGCATGAGGGGCGGGCCGAGGTGTGGTTCGACCGTCCCGGCAAGGGGCTGATCTCCCGCCCCACGACTGCCCGTCAGCTCTGGCGCCAGCTGGCTGACAATCCCGGCTCGCTGGGGTTGGTGACCCCTTACCTCATCCTTACTCGCGGGTTTCGGCACCGTCTGGCGCGGCTGCGCCAGCAGGGGGTCGCCATCGACATTCTCACCAACTCGCTGGCCAGCACCGATGTGCCGCTGGTCTATGGCGCCTATCAGCGTTATCTCGGCTGGTTGCTGCGGCGCGGGATCCGGGTCGCCGAGTTTGACCATGGCCACGGCAGCCTGCACGCCAAGCTGATCCTGCTGGGGGAGGATCGAGCGCTTTTTGGCAGCCTCAACCTCGATCCTCGCTCACTCTTTCTCAATACCGAGCTGATGCTGCATCTGCACTGCCCGCCGATCTGCGAGGCGCTGCGAACGTGGCTGGCTCGCTGGCAGGAGCAGGCGGGTGGATTGCCGCGCAAACCCGAAGGGTGGTCAAGGCGACTGATAGCACGCCTGAGTGACTGGTTGCCCCTGCGCCGTTGGCTGTGAGGCGGTCATTTTTTGTGCGAGATCTCGCAAAGCCTTGTAAGCCATTGCTGATACCCTTTGCGGGTGAATAACCATGCATGAATCTATCTTGCTGTTTTATAACAATTTAGTGGTGATGATAAGGCTGTTTTTTGTACTCTGATGTGAATGGAATTAGCATAAAAACGTTTTTTATTTTGTTTTTATGCGTAATATTTCAGTTGCAAGGATAAACACGGCGGCTTGTCTGCCGTGTGGACGAAGGTTGTAACGGGTTGCTGGCCAGTTGCATCGCTGCAATTGGCGCTCACTTCAGATGGGTTGCGAACTATCGGAAAGTGAAACAGAGACCCGGCGTGGCCGGACTCCAATATGGAACATGCTATTTGCGAGGGGGTGACATGGACATGTCACCCCACTTTTTTGGCCGCTCGCCACCGTTTACCTTTTCCATGACTGTTGCTCATCGCAAGAGCCACAGAGGGCAAGGCAATAAAAAGAGGGCCGCAATAGCGGCCCTCGGTCTCATCTGCTCGGTGGATTAACCGGCCTTGACGCTGCGGCGACGCTGCAGCCAGACGATCGCCCCGAACAGCAGGAAGCCTGGGATCCACATCCACTCCTTGGTCCAGCGCTCGGTCGGCGCCTTGACGGTGAGGATCTCCTGATCGAACTCCAGTCCCATGGTGGCGGCCGGGCTGCCAAAGGCGACGTTGTCGATCAGCGTCTTGCCATCCTGTTCATAGAGGCTCAGCCCTAGATTGGCCAGTCGCTCTTCGCCATTTGCCCCATCCGGTACGGCGACCAGCAGGGTGAACTTGCGTGGCTTGCCCACTGCATCTTCACCGAGGATCCGCAGCCGCAGGGTGCTCTCCGCTTCCACTTCACCCATGGTTTGGGCCAGCTGGGCAGGCGGGGTCTCGCGATAGGGGTCGTGCACCATGTCCATCCAGAAACCCGGGCGGAACAGGGTAAAGGCGACTAGCAGCAGCAGAACGCTCTCGTACCAGCGGCTCTTCACCAGGAACCAGCCCTGAGTGGCGGCGGCGAAGATCAGCATGGCGATGGTCGCCACGATGAAGATCAGCACCCCGTGGGCGAAGTCCACGTCGATCAACAGCAGGTCGGTGTTGAAGATAAACAGGAACGGCAGCGCCGCGGTACGCAGGCTGTAGTAAAACGCCGTGATCCCGGTCTTGATGGGATCGCCCTTGGAGACAGCGGCAGCAGCGAAGGAAGCTAGCCCCACCGGCGGCGTCACATCCGCCATGATGCCGAAGTAGAAGACGAACAGGTGCACTGCGATCAGCGGCACGATCAGCCCGTTTTGCTGCCCCAGCGTCACTACCACTGGTGCCAGCAGGCTGGAGACGACGATGTAGTTGGCTGTGGTCGGCAGCCCCATGCCAAGGATCAGGCTCAGCAGGGCGGTGAGCAGCAGCATCAGCAGCAGGTTACCCATGGAGAGGAACTCCACCAGATCCGCCAGCACCAGACCGACCCCGGTCTGGGAGACCGCACCCACGATAATCCCCGCGGTGGCGGTGGCAATGCCGATACCGATCATGTTGCGGGCACCGGCAACCAGCCCTTCCCGCAGATCCACCACGCCGTCAGCGACGGTGCCGTAGTCGTGCTTGCCGTCCTTGCGCAACCAGTTGAGCAGCGGGCGCTGGGTCAGCAGGATGATCACCAGCATCACGGTACCCCAGAAGGCCGACAACCCCGGCGAGAGGCGTTCCACCATCAGGCACCACACCAGTACCACCACCGGCAGCAGGAAGTGCAGGCCGGAGAGCAGCACGGCGCGGGTGTTGGGCAACTCGGTGAGCGGCTTGTCGGGATCTTCGGCAGGCAGCGGTTCATTGCTGGCGGCGATCTTCAACAGAGCCACATAGGTGGCAGCCAGCAGTACCGAGATCCCCGGCAGTGCGTAGTCACCCAGTGCAGGTTTGAGCCAGCCGAGGCCATAGTAGACCGCCAGTGACAGGCCGCTGATGAGGGCCGCGCCAAAGGCAAAGCCGGTCAGGCGGCGCAGCCAGGGTTTGGGTTGATGGTTGCCGATGGGCTGCATGCCCAGTTTTAGCGCCTCCAGATGGACGATGTAGAGCAGCGCTATGTAGGAGATGGCGGCAGGCAGGAAGGCGTGCTTGATGATCTCCACATAGGGGATGCCCACGTATTCGACCATCAGGAAAGCCGCAGCCCCCATCACGGGTGGCATGATCTGGCCGTTGACCGAGGAGGCCACTTCCACTGCCCCCGCTTTCTCTGAACTGAAGCCCACCTTCTTCATCATCGGGATGGTGAAGGTGCCGGTGGTCACCACGTTGGCAATCGACGAGCCGGAGATCAGGCCGGTCAGGCCGGAGGCGACCACTGCCGCCTTGGCCGGGCCGCCACGAAGGTGACCGAGCAGGCTGAAGGCGAGCTGGATAAAGTAGTGACCGGCACCGGCACGCTCCAGCAGGGCGCCAAACAGCACGAACAGGAACACGAAGCTGGTGGAGACGCCAAGGGCGATGCCGAACACCCCTTCGGTAGTGATCCACTGGTGGTTGGCCAGCGCGGTAAAGCCTACCCCGCGGTGTGCCAGCAGTCCCGGCATCCAGGGGCCCGCCAGACTGTAGATCAGAAAGACGATGGCGATGACCGCCAGTGCTGGCCCCAGGGCGCGGCGCGCCGCTTCCAGCAGCAGCGGAATGCCGATGCAGGCGGTTACCAGATCGGCGGTGGTGAGGGTGCCGGGACGCAGCGCGAGTGCTTCATACATCACGAACAGGTAAGAGGCGGCGCCAGCAGCGATCAGACCGAGGGCGATATCGCCGAGGGGGACCCGATCCCGCGGCGAGGAGCGAAATGCCGGGAACACCAGAAAAGCGAGCAACAGGGCAAAGGTGAGGTGAATGGAGCGGGTTTCGGTGTCATTGAGTACGCCAAACCCCACCATAAAGGGGAGTGGCGAGGCGATCCAGAGCTGGAACAGGGACCAGGCCAGCGCCAGTGCTGTGATGAGCCAGCCCATGATGCCCAGCGGCAGGCGAGCGCCCACATCCTGGGCGATCAGTTCCTCGGTAGAGAGTTGTTTATCTTGCATAGGGTTAACTTGTGCCAACGAGTACAACAAGAGCGACACCCGCCCCCGCAATCAGGCGGCAGACGGGTGTCGAAGAGAGTGACAAAGGCCCCGGGGCCTTCAATCAGAGCCAGCCGCGCTCTTTGTAGTAGCGGGCAGCCCCTTCATGCAGCGGTGCAGAGAGACCTACCTTGATCATGTCGGCCTCTTTCAGGTCGGCAAAGGCTGGGTGCAGGCGCTTGAAGCGATCCAGGTTGTCGAACACCGACTTGACCAGCTGATAGACCACTTCCGGATCGGTTTTGGCGCTGGTGGAGAGCACCGCTTTGCCACCGATGGAGGGGGTCGGCTTGTCGCTGCCCTTGTAGATGCCGCCCGGGATCTCGGCCTTGCTGTAGTAGCTCTTCTCGGCCAGCAGCTTGTCGATGTCGGCGCCGGTCACAGGTACCAGTACCGCATCTGTGGTGGTAGAGGCTTCCTGAATGGCGCCGTTCGGGTGACCGACGAAGTAGCTCATGGCGTCGATGTTGTTGTCACCGAGGGCGGAGGCCTGTTCGGCCGGCTTCAGCTCGGAGACCAGACCGAAGTCACCCTTCTTCCAGCCTTTGACCGCCATGATCTCTTCCATGGTGTCACGCTGGCCGGAGCCCGGGTTGCCGATGTTGACGCGCTTGCCCTTCAGATCGTCGAAGCTGGCGATCTTGGCATCGCGGCGAGCCAGGATGGTGAACACCTCGCTCTGCAGGGAGAAGACGGCGCGCATATCGTCCATGGCCCCTTCGGCCTGGAACGGTGGCAGCCCCTTCATCGCCTTGAACTGGTGGTCGGATTGCATGATGCCGAAGTTGAATTCACCGCTGCGGATGCCGTTGACGTTGGCCACACCACCGCCACTGGCCGGGGCGTTGCACTTGATCTGGTGATCGGCGGCGCCGCGATTGAGGAAGCGGCAGATGGACTGGCCAGCGACATAGTAGACGCCGGTCTGACCGCCGGTGCCTATGGTCACGAAGCGCTCCTGCGCTTGTACCGGACCACCGAATGAGACACCGACCAGAGCCGCCGACAGGGCGCATGCCAAAGTTAATCCTTTCATTTTTTCTCCCTTTTCTTTGATTTTGTTTATCCGATCCCCGGATAAATTGATGGCAATCCCGTTCTGCGCCGGGCTTGCCCGCTCTTCTCGTTGCGCGAAAGCGGGGGAGTTGATTACCCCCTTTCCGGCAGTCACCCCATCCTGTGGTGAGGCTACCGACCTCCTGTCGGTCGAAGATAAATTGGCCCCTGAGGGGCCAAATAAAAAGTTGCAAGCACTCCGATTAAGCACATTCACCCAACATAAATCAAACGAAATGGCAAAATAGCGGAGTTAAATCTTGAGAAACATGACCTCGATCATTCATTTTCTTGCCGAAGATTAATTTGATATGGAGGGAAATGGAAGAGGGAAAAACTACGAGAGGATTCTTATGCGGCCCTTGAATGACAAGGGCCGGAGTCATGAGAGATCAGTTGGCCGGGGTGGCCAGATCCAGGATAAAGGCGTATTCCAGCGCGATATCCTCGTAGGCTTTGAAGCGGCCGGACTTGCCGCCGTGGCCGGCGTCCATGTCGGTGTTCAGTAACAACTTGTTATCATCTGTCTTCAGTTCGCGCAGCTTGGCGACCCACTTGGCGGGCTCCCAATACTGCACTTGCGAGTCGTGCAGCCCGGTGGTGACCAGCAGGTTGGGATAGGCTTGCGCCTTGACCTGATCGTAGGGGCTGTAGCTCTTCATGTAGTCGTAGTAGCGCTTCTGGTTCGGGTTGCCCCACTCGTCATACTCCCCGGTGGTGAGGGGAATCGACTCGTCCAGCATGGTGGTGACCACATCGACGAACGGCACCTGCGCCACCACGCCGCGATAGAGTTCGGGCGCCTGATTGATGACCGCCCCCATCAGCAGGCCGCCGGCGCTGCCGCCCATGGCGTAGACCTGATCCCTGGCCCCGTAGCCTTGCTCAACCAGCGCCTTGGTGACATCGATAAAGTCATTGAAGGTGTTCTGCTTTTTCAGCAACTTGCCATCTTCGTACCAGTGACGGCCCAGCTCTTCGCCACCCCGGATATGGGCGATGGCGTAGACGAAGCCGCGATCCAGCAGGCTCAGGCGCGAGCTGCTGAAGTCGGGATCCATGCTGGCGCCGTAGGATCCATAGCCATAGACCAGCAGCGGATTCTTGGGCGCATCGGCCTGCTCTTTCTTGAACTTGTCCTTGCGATAGACCAGCGACACCGGCACCGATACGCCGTCGCGGGCGGTCACCCAGAGTCGCTCGCTGGCGTACTGGTCGGCCTTGAAGCCGGCCACCGGTTGCTGCTTGAGCAGGGTGCGCTTGCCGCTCGCCATGTCCAGCTCATAGGTGGAGGCGGGGGTGGTCATGGAGGAGTAGCCATAGCGCAGGGCGCTGGTATCCGGCTCCGGGTTGTAGGCGAGCCAGGTGACGTAGGCTGGGTCGTCGAAGGCGATCTCCTTCTCGTCGCCGCTCTGCCAGTTGATCTGGCGCAGTCGAGTCAGCCCCTTGTTGCGCTCTTCCAGTACCAGCCAATCCTTGAACAGGGCGTAGCTCTCCAGCAGCACGTCCGGATTGGGGGCGATCACCGCCTTCCAGCGATCGACCGGGCTCTCCTTGGTCTCGTAGAGGCCGAAGTTCTTGCCATCCTTGTTGGAGCGCACATAGAAGCGGCCGCGGTAGTGATCCAGGCTGTATTCGTGATCCACCTGACGGGGTAGGAACAGGCGGGGGGCGTGCTCCGGCTGGTTGGCATCGATCAGCCGTGCTTCGCCTGTGGTGGTGCTGGAGAGGGCGATGACGATGAAATCTTCCGAGGTGGTGGCGTAGAGGCTGATGTAGAAGGAGTCATCCTTCTCCTCGTAGACCAGCTTGTCCGTGGCCGGATCCGTCCCGAGCGTGTGGCGATAGACCTGATAGGGCAGCAGGGTCTGCGGGTGCTTGCGCACATAGAAGACGGTCTTGTTGTCGTTGGCCCACACCAGATTGCCGGAGGTATTTTCCAGTTTGTCGGTGGCCCACTGGCCACTCTCCAGATCGAGGAACTGGATCTGGTACTGACGACGGGAGAGGAAATCTTCCGCCACCGCCAGCCAGCGGTTGTTGCGGCTCACCTCAAGGGCGCCGAGGGCATAGAACTCGTGCCCTTCTGCCCGCTGGTTGCTGTCGAGCAACAGACTCGCCTGCTCTTCACCGAGCTTGGTGCGCGAGTAGATCCCGTACTCCTTGCCCGGCTCATAGCGGGTCTGGTAGCGGTAGCCATTTTTCACATAGGGTACCGACTCATCCTGCTGGGGGATGCGGGCGACCATCTCTTTATAGAGTTGTTCGCGCAGGGGCTGGGTCGGCTTGAGCATGGCCTCGGTATAGGCGTTCTCGGCCTTGAGATAGTCCAACACCTCGGGCTTCTGCCGCTCGTCGTCACGCAGCCAGTAGTAGTTGTCGATGCGGGTGTCCCCGTGCTTTTTCAGTGTGCGGGGATGTTTGGCGGCCACGGGCGGCTGGATTGGATGTTCGCTTGTCAGCATGGCGGGCTCTTCATTGGCATAAGTGGGGGGGAGAACTGTCAGAAAGGCTAGCAGCAGAACTCCTCGGGAAAAGGTAAACATGTCGCATCCTTGGCGCTGGAAAGGGTTGGTAGACCTGAGCATCGGCTCCATGAATTGGCGTTAAATCTGCCCCTTGTTGCCGGTGGTTGCAAGCAATCCCTTGTTATTGCAGGAAATGTAATCAAAAAAAGCCGCTATCTCGCGATAGCGGCCTTCTTTCTGGCCATGAGCGGCAAGAGTCCGCTCAGGTGTGCCTCACATGATATGGGAGTGCCCTCTCATGACCAGTTCTCGTCAGCCTGGGTAGCTCGACCAGCGGTTGGTCGCGCCCTCGTTGCTGATACTCAGTACCTCATAGGGATGGCCCGGAATATCCATGCCCGGCGCACTCTGGGGCATGCCCGGAATGGTCAGGCCACGGATCGCCGGTTTTTCCCTGAGCAGCTTCTGCACATCGGCGGCCGGTACATGCCCCTCGATCACATAGCCATTTACGATACCGGTATGGCAAGAGGCCAGTTCCGGCGCGATACCGTATTGCTGCTTCACTGCGCCGAGCTGCTCGGTTTCGATGACCTCCAGTTCGAAGCCATTCTGCTCCATGTGCTCGTTCCAGCTTTGGCAGCAGCCACAATATTTGGATTTGTAGACGGTCATCTTCTCGGCCGCGAGAGCCGAAAAGCTGACGGTACCGGCCAGCATGGCCAGTAACAGGGGTTTGTACATCACTCACCTCAGATTGAAAGAAAAGATGCCCGATACGGGATGCGTTTCAGGTCTGGGGGCGTGGGGGACGTTCGAGCCGCTCGCACGGAGCGTCCGGCATAAAGAGAGAGGGGGAGGCGAAGTCGGGGGTATCCGGTTCCAGCACGGCGACCGTCAGGCTGTCGCTGCCTACCAGCGTCATCGAGAGGGCGGTGGTAAAGCTGCCGCAGGGCATCGCTTTTTCCAGGGTACGCTCGCTCTGGCTGCAGTGGGTAGTCAGGGTACAGAGGTCGGTTGCGGCCCGGCTGCCAAACGACATCAACACCAGCACCAGACTCCACAAGGGGAGCCAGCGACGGGCGTGAGCGAGTTGGCGAGGGGTGAGAACCATGGAATGACTCGGAAAAAACAAGGGGCACATGGTAACCCTGTGCCCCGGGGGAGGGTCAAGCCCTCCCCATGTGGTAACCCTGTGCCCCGGGGGAGGGTCAAGCCCTCCCCATGGTGTCAGTCAGCCAGGATTAAGGTTGCTGACGGGTCGCCGCCAGCACGATCTCGCGCACGCAGACGTTGGCAGGCTGGTTCCAGGCGTAGAGCACGGCATCGGCGATCACTTCCGGCGCAATGACGCCGCCCATCTGATCTTTCCAGTCGTGGTAACCGGCCTTGATGCTCTCGTCAGTGGTGTGGCTGAGCAGCTCGGTCTCGACCGCACCCGGGGCAATGGTCACCATCCGCACGCCGACATCGGCCACCTCTTCCCGGATGTTCTCGGTCAGGGCGTGCACGGCGAACTTGGTGGCGCAGTAGGCAGCATGGTTCGGGAAGGTCTTGCGACCGGCGATGGAGCTGATGTTGATGATGGTGCCGCTGCGGCGCTCCTTCATGCCTGCCAGCACCGCGTGGACGCCGTTCAGTACCCCCATCACGTTGATGTTGAGCATCTGCTGCCACTCGGCGGGATCCTGCACATCGGCCTGACCCAGCAGCATGACGCCGGCGTTGTTGACCATGCAGCCGACCGGGCCAAATTTGGCTTCTGCCTGCTGGACGGCGGCCTTCATGGCGGCGGTGTCGGTGACATCGACACCGATGCAGAGGGTATTCGGCAGACCGAGAGCCTGCATCGGCTCGACCCGGCGGGCCAGCAGCAGCAGGGGATGACCGGCGGCAGAGAAGGCGCGGGCGATGGCGGCACCGATCCCGGCGGAGGCACCGGTGATCACGACGAGAGATTTGGACATAGGTCTTTCCTTCTGATTCAAGAGTCGGTTTGAGCAAACAGGTGGCTGGCCAGCACGGAACCCAATCACTATAGTCACTGTATCTATAAGTGATAAATATTGTTTTCCGCTGGTTATCATCTGAAAAAACTATGGTTGGTTTATGCTGGACTTGAGATTGCTGCGTTTCTTCATCGCCATCTATGAAGAGAAGAACATCACGGCGGCGGCCGAACGCTGCCACGTCAGCCAGCCCTCACTCTCGGCGGGGCTGCGCCAGTTGGAAGAGGCGCTCGGCGACAGCCTCTTCATTCGCGGCAAGAAGGGGGTGGAGGCGCGCGATCCTGCCCACTATCTCTATCCCCATGCGGTCAAGCTGGTGGAGGAGGCGCGTCGTCTGCCGGAGCTGTTTCGCCAGAAAGCGACGCGTGCGAGGCTCAATATTGCCATCATGCCCGACCTGAGCCGCCGTCGGGTGGCGGGGTTGTTGCAACGGGTACAGACGGTACTGCCAGAGCTGGATCTCACCCTCTCCGACTACGCTACGCCCGCTGACTGCCGCTTGACGCTGGATGCCTTGCGCCGGGAGGACGAGATCTTTCTGCCGTTGTGGGAGGAGGATTACGTGCTCTGCGTGCCGGTCGACCATCCCCTTGCCAGTCGCGAAAGGATCGAGCTGGCCGAGCTGCAACATTATGATTTTATTGAGTGCCCGCCCTGCGAAGCCCATCAGCAGACTATCGGCCTGCTGGCCTGTGACCGCCTTACCCTCAATCTGGTGGCCAAGGCCGAGAGCAAGGGGCTGGTGATGGCGCTGGTGCTGGCGGGGGTCGGCATCAGTTTTCTGCCGGACGGGCTGGTCGAGGATGAGGCGGGGCTTTGCACCCTGCCGGTGAGCGGACCGCGGATGTTTCGCCGGATTGGGCTCTGCTATCCCGCCCACCAGACCCTCAATCCGGCGCTGCGGGAGCTGATCCCCGAGTTGGCAGGCTATGGCGCTTCCTGATAAGGTCGCTTTCCTGTGCACCTTTACGATGCAGCTCCCCAGACTCCCCTTTTCTGTTTACCGCGCCTTGCACCGCAAGGCTTTGTTCGGGTGATTTGGTCATGAAACGCATTCTGGTTATTTTTTCCCATCCCGCGTTGCAGAGCTCGCGGGCCAACAAGCAGCTGTTGCAGGCGATTGAGGGGCTGGAGGGGGTCAAGGTTCACGACCTCTATCAGCACTATCCCGACATGTTTATCGATGTGAAGCGGGAGCAGGCGCTGCTCTCTGAGCACGATATCATCGTCTTTCAGCACCCGTTTTACTGGTACTCCTGCCCGGCCATCATGAAAGAGTGGATGGATCTGGTGCTGGAGTATGGCTACGCCTACGGCCCCGAAGCCCACGCCCTCAAGGGCAAGCAGTGGCTGAGCGCCATCACCACCGGCGGGGCGCCGGAGTCCTACTGCAGCGAGGGGTACAACAGCCGACCGCTGCTCGATTTTCTGCTGCCATTTCAGCAGGCGGCCACCTTGTGCGGCATGAACTGGCTGCCCCCTTTCGTGCTGCACTCCTTTCACAAGATCAAGGATCCCGCCGCCCTGCGCCGCTGTGGGCAGGACTACCGTCAGCTGCTTTGCGCCTTGCGTGACGATCAGCTGACTCCGGAGCAGCTGGCCGGGCGTCCTTATCTGCGCGACTTGCTGGAGGTGCTCTGATGACACACGGGCAGCTTGTTGGCCGAGCTCATGAGCCGGATCAGATGTTCATGCGGAGGGCCGACTGATGGGCCACGGGATCCTGTTTGATGCCTTTATCTACCTCTCCGCCGCCGTCATCGCGGTGCCGCTGGCCAAGCGCTGGGGGTTGGGCTCGGTGCTCGGCTACCTGCTGGCGGGGATCATCATAGGCCCCTTTCTGCTGGGGCTGGTGGGGGAGCAGAAGGATGTGATGCACTTCGCCGAGTTTGGCGTGGTGCTGATGCTGTTTCTGGTCGGTCTTGAATTGCGTCCTGCCCTCTTGTGGCAGTTGAAGGGGCCGATCCTCGGCACCGGCGGCCTGCAGGTGCTGCTCACCACGGCGGCACTGACCGGCGTGGCGCATCTGATCGGTCTGCCGTTGCAACAGGGGCTGGCCATCGGCCTCATTCTGGCGCTCTCCTCCACCGCCATCGTTCTGCAGAGCCTGCAGGAGCGCAAGCTGATGCAGAGCGAGAGTGGTCGCTCTGCTTTTGCTGTGCTGCTGTTTCAGGATATTGCGGTCATTCCGATCCTGGCGCTGCTGCCGCTGCTGGCCATGGCGCCGGTCGCCAGCAATGGCGGTTCCGAGCTGGCGGGGTGGCAACATGGTCTGCTGGTGGTCGCGGCCATCTCAGGCATCGTGCTGGGTGGCCACTATCTGATGCGGCCGGTGTTTCGTGCCATCGCCCAGTCCCACATGCGGGAGATCTTCGTCGCCGCCGCTCTGCTGCTGGTGATCGCCATCGCGGTGCTGATGGAATCGGTGGGGCTCTCGCCCGCTCTCGGCTCCTTCCTCGCCGGTGTGGTGCTGGCCGACAGCGAATATCGCCATGAGCTGGAGGCAGACATAGAGCCGTTCAAGGGGCTGCTGCTCGGCCTCTTCTTTATGTCGGTGGGGGCGGGGATCGACTTCGGGCTGTTTGCCGAGCACCCCTTCCTGATACCCACTCTCGTCGTTGGCCTGATGGTGCTCAAATGGCTGGTGCTGATGGCGCTCGGCTTCATCATCCGCATCTCGCCGAGTCAGCGCTGGACCTTCGGGCTGGCGCTCGCACAGGGCGGTGAGTTTGCCTTCGTGCTCTTTTCGTTTGCCGCGCAAAATCGGGTGCTGCCCGGTGAGACCATCTCGCTGCTGACGCTGGTGGTGGCGCTCTCCATGGCGCTGACCCCGCTGCTGCTGATCCTCAACGATCGGGTGATCCAGCCCTGGTTCGATTACCGTAACCAGAGCGACGCACCGCAGCATGAGCAACCTGAGCTGGTGGAGCATCCGGTGATCATCGCGGGCTTCGGCCGCTTCGGTCAGATCGTGGGGCGTCTGCTGCACGGTCACGGCATCGGTACCACCATCCTCGAGCAGGATGCCAGCCAGATAGAGACCCTGCGCAAGTATGGCTATCAGGTCTTCTATGGCGATGCCAGCCGGATCGACCTGCTCCATGCCGCCGGGGCGCACAAGGCGAAGCTGCTGGTGCTCTCCATCAACGATCCGGCTACCTCGCTGGCGGTGATCGAGATGGTGCAGAAGCACTTCCCGCACCTGAAGATCCTGGCGCGAGCGCTGGATCGACCCCATGCCCACGAGATCCTGCGCCACGGGGTCGAGAGCGTGCACCGGGAAACTCTGGGCTCGGCGGTCGATCTGGGGGTGGAAGCCCTGACCCAGCTCGGTTTTCGGGCCAACCAGGCCTGGCGGGCGGGGCAGACCTTCAAGCAGCACGATAACTGGCTGTTGCGTGAGCAGGTCAACTATCTGGACGACGAACACACTTATATCAACAAGAGCCTTCAATACCGGGAGATCCTCTCCGATCTGTTGCAAGACGACGAGGAGGGGCAGGAGCGTATCCATGCCCACAACTGGAATAGCGGGCTACCCGACGACGACAAGGAAGCAAAATGATTGCCTATTACCCTATGTTCAAACACCTGCATATGACGCTGGCGCTGGTCAGTCTGCTGCTCTTTATCTATCGCTGGAGTCTGGCGCTGGCCGGCAGCGATCGGTTGCAGCAGAAGTGGCTGAAGATCTTGCCGCATATCAACGACACCTTCCTGCTGCTGTTTGGTGTGTTGCTGGCGGTGGCCTTGCAGTTGAGCCCGGGTCAACAGCCCTGGCTGATGGCCAAGCTGATTGCACTGGTGCTCTATATCGGTCTGGGGGTCATGGCGCTCAAGCGCCCGGCCCGCGGTCAGAAGCTGGTGGCCGGTGTGGCGGCACTGGCGGTGTTTGGCTACATGGTCGGTGCGGCCATCACCAAGTCAGCCTGGTCGTGGCTGATGTGAGCAAAAGGGGAGAGCCATGCTCTCCCATGAAATCATATTCTGAGATGAATTAATTAATCGGAGTTTTATGCTGACAATAAATCGCAACATAGAACTTTCATTTGAGGGATTTTTGGCTAATTTTAGCCTCTAGCGGCTCCTTTTTTGAGTGTATTGTCTTTATAAATCAGTTGCTTAGTGTGTTTTGTATGAAAATGGCGACAGTTGTCGCAGCAAAACTTGCGACATAGACTGTCGCAAGTCACGACTAGCATACAGTCAACGCTAAACCAGTGAAGGCAAGCACCATGAGCAAGAAGCTGTTACGACAACTGACCTTGGCGCGTTGCATCCCGCACCGCCCTTACAAGCTGACCGCCAGCCAACTCCAGGTAAAACTGGAAGAGGAAGGTATCCACGTCAGTCTGCGTACCGTGCAACGGGACCTGGAGGAGATGTCCGGCATGGGACTGTTCGACCTCACCTCGGACGAGCGCAGCAAACCCCATGGCTGGTGCTTCGAGCGCCACGGCCTCAACGACTTTGCCAATATCATGCCGCTCTCGCTGGCGGTGGCCCTGAAAACCTGGAGTGATCAGGCGAGCCAACTGTTGCCGGCGAGTGTACTGACTGAATTGAACCCGCTGGTCGACAAGGCGAGCCAGGTGATCCGCGACAGCCAGAGTGAACTGGCCGAACGCTGGCTGGAGAGTGTCCACCAGTCACCGCGTCCGTTTGCCGGCAACCCGGAGATCCGCCGCAGCACCCTGATCCGCGATGCGCTCTGGCGTGGTCGCAAGTTCAGTGCCGAGATCCAGCGCGTGATCAAAGAGCGCACCGTATGGCTCTGCTACGACCGTATCAACCCGCTCGGCATTCTCAATCAGCCGGACGGTCCGATCCTGCTCTGCACTCTGTCCGAGCTGGATCCCAAGGTCTACGGCATCCCGTTTGACCATATCAAGAACGTGGAGCTGACCAACTTCAGCGCCACCCAGCCGAAGGATTTCAACATCCAGAAGCTGATCCGCGATCAGGGCTATCAGGATGTGAGCGGCCCGATCCGCTTCGTCGGCCGGATCGATGCTAACAGCCAGTCGCTGGTGGATAACCAGATCCCCGGCAACAATCCGCGCATGACCCGCTATGACAAGCGTAGCGTGGTGGTGGAGACAGAGGTGCAGGACACCCCGGAGTTTCGCAGCTGGTTGAACAACATCGGCGGTGAACTGGAGGTGCTGGCACCGGAATCGCTGCGCAAGGCCTATCTCAATCCGGCCAACCGCTTGAGCTGATTAAAAAATTGGAATGTTGAAGAGTCGAGCCTGGCCTCGGCTCTTTTTTTTGCGGTTTTTTTAAGCATATTTATTCAACTAATTTTTAAGTCTTAACGTCAGGATTGAACCGTTTTCCTGCCCCGTTTTTGGGGGCGAAACCCGTGTAAGAGATCTGCCATAGCGACTGTAAGAGGCTGGCGCTTTGAGCCGTACGCGAAGCCATGCCAGAATGATCGAGCTTTCCCGTGAAACTAAATAACTAACTGATATTAAAGGGTTAGTTTTTAAGTTCGTTTTTTGAGATGGGAGCCGCATCGGATCTTTATCATCGGATGGCCCTTGTTCGGGGTGCGCATTTCCTTAGTATGGGTCTCACAAGGACGGAGCTGGTCCGGCAGGATGCAGGACAGCGCATAAAGATGGAATAGTCCGCAGGATGTGGACAAGGGACTCCTCAGGATGAGCTCGATAATCAGGATGATTATCGTCACGGATGAATAAAGGAACACCGCGGGATGCGGCAGGACACTCTCGGGATGGGAGCAGAACGAACGGAACATCGTTCTTCAGGATGAACAGGACCTCGCCGGATGCGAGAGGAATACTTCAGGATGAAGTGAGATAACCCGGATGGTTATCTGTCAGGAAGACGCAAGGAACCCCCACAGGACGTGGTAATGGACACCTCCAGGATGGAGACAGGGAAGCAGTTCAGGATGAATTGCCAGGCTAGGAACGCCGCAGGACACGCCAACGGATTGGAAAGGGGATATTCCAAAGGATTAGGATAACGTCAGGGATTGCAGGGAGCATTGCAGTTCTACGGACAGGACGACACGACTCTAGGGGACGGCTACCGCCGTCCCCTTTTCTTTTATGGTTTGCCCGAGAGATTGCCGCGCTGGGCGGCGTTGACGATCTCTTGCAGGCGCTGACGAATGTCGACCATGCCAAACACACCAAAGATCAGCACAGTGACAAATTCGGCCTTGGTGACAGCGAAGTAGCGTTTGCAAGCTGCCTTGATCATGCTGGCCTGCAGCCAGTGCAGCAGGGCGACGATCACGCCGCAGACCGGCAGAAAGCCGTTGAGTTTGCCGGGTAGCGGGGCAATCAGGCTCACCAGTACGCCAAACCAGAAGAACAGTATCAGCCCCATCGCCAACAGATTAAAGACCCGCTTCATTGTTTACCTCCCGTAGATAGAGTTGATAACAGACCTGACCTGCTTGTTTGTCCTTGAGTAGTTGCCAACTGGCGGGCAGCGCCAGATCGGCCATCTCTTTTTCCCGCTCCAGATAGATGAGGGCGTCCGGTGCCAGCCAGCCGCGCTGCTCCAGCAGTTCGCACACCTGCGGCAGCAGCTCGCGGCGAAACGGTGGATCGAGGAACACCAGATCAAACGGCGTGGCCGGGCCTTGCAGCCAGCTCACTGCATCTGACTGGATCACCTGACCCTGACTGCTGCCGAGGGCGGTCAGGTTCTTCTTGATCTGATCGGCGGCCCCTTTGTCCATCTCGATCAGGGTCACCTGCTCGGCATAGCGCGACAGCGCCTCCAGACCAAGGCCACCGCTGCCGGCAAACAGATCCAGGCAGCGGGTGCCGCGAATGTGGGGGGCCAGCCAGTTGAAGATGGTCTCCTTGACGCGATCCGTGGTGGGTCTGAGCCCCTCCACATCCTTGACCGGCAATTTGCGGCCTCGCCACTGGCCGCTGATGATTCTTACAAAGCCCGATTTTCCTTGCGGGGCGGGACTCTTGCTCGGGTTGCTACGGCTGGATTTCACTCTGGGCATCGCGTTTCATCGTCAGAAAATAAAGTGGTAGTATAAGGCGGTTCATTTTTATGCCGACCCGCCAAGGGACGGCTATCTTAGCAGTCAGCCTTTGATGTGAGTATTTTTAGATGGCAAAAGGTTTGTTTTCCTGGCTGGGTTTCGGCCGCAAGAAAGAAGAGGCTGAGGCTGTCCAACCACAGACACCCCAAGCCACCCCCGTTACCGTTGAGCCCGAGGTCACTGCTACCCCCGCTCCCGTTTCCGATACAACTGTTTCCGATAGTACGCCGGCCGTTGCCCCCGAAGTGCCTGCCAGCGCACAGAATCCCGTTTTGCAAGATGATTGCTGCCTGCCGACCGAGCTGGACGACCACGGCCCGCTGGTGGTGGAGGAGTGCGCTTCCGATCTGGAGCCGGTGATCGTCAACGAAGCGCTGATCGCCGAAGAGGAGCGTGCCGCTGAAACCGCTCGCATTGCTGCCGAAGCCCGCGCTGCAGAAGATGCTCGTATCGCCGCCGAGGCTCGCGCCGCAGAAGAGGCCCGCATCGCCGCCGAAGCTCGTGCTGCGGAAGAAGCTCGCATTGCTGCCGAAGCCCGCGCTGCGGAAGAAGCTCGCATTGCTGCCGAGGCTCGCGCCGCAGAAGAGGCCCGCATCGCCGCCGAAGCTCGCGCCGCGGAAGAATCTCGCATTGCCGCCGAAGCCCGCGCCGCGGAAGAGGCTCGTATCGCCGCCGAAGCCCGCGCTGCGGAAGAAGCTCACATTGCTGCCGAAGCCCGTGCTGCGGAAGAAGCTCGTATTGCTGCCGAGGCTCGTGCTGCGGAAGAGGCTCGCATTGCCGCTGAAGCTCAGGCTGCGGAAGAAGCCCGTATCGCCAAAGAGGCCCAGCGAGCGGAAGATATGCGCCTGGTCGCCGCGATGGAGGCTGAGGCCGCCGCCCTGGCAGCCCTGCCGCTGGCCGCCAAGGTAGACGACGACACCCAGGACAAACCGCAGCGGGAGGGCTTCTTTGCTCGTCTCAAGCGCAGTCTGGTGCGCACCAAGGAGAATATCGGCTCCGGTTTCTTTGGCCTGTTCCGTGGCAAGAAGATCGACGACGAGCTGTTTGAAGAGCTGGAGACCCAGTTGCTGACCGCCGATCTCGGCGTCGACACCACCACCCGCATCATCGAGGGGCTGGTGCAGCACGCGGATCGCAAGCAGCTCAAGGATGCCGAGGCGCTCTACGGCCTGCTCAAGCAGGATATGGGCGAGATGCTGGCCAAGGTCGAGCAGCCGCTGGTGATCGACACCAGCAAGAAGCCTTATGTGATCCTGATGGTCGGCGTGAACGGCGTCGGCAAGACCACCACTATCGGCAAGCTGGCCAAGCAGTTCCAGGCTGAAGGCAAGAGCGTGATGCTGGCGGCGGGTGACACCTTCCGTGCCGCAGCGGTCGAACAGCTGCAGGTTTGGGGTCAGCGCAACAACATTCCGGTGATTGCCCAGCATACCGGTGCCGACTCCGCTTCCGTCATTTATGACGCCATCGAGGCCGCCCGCTCCCGCGGGGCTGATGTGCTGATCGCCGACACCGCCGGTCGCCTGCAGAACAAGAGCAACCTGATGGAAGAGCTCAAGAAGGTGGTGCGGGTGATGAAGAAGCTGGATGAAGAGGCGCCCCACGAGATCATGCTGACGCTGGATGCAGGCACCGGCCAGAACGCGCTGAGCCAGGCCAAACTGTTCAGCGAGGCGGTTGGCCTGACCGGCATCACCCTCACCAAGCTGGATGGCACGGCCAAGGGCGGCGTTATCTTTGCGGTGGCCGACAAGTTCCAGATCCCGATCCGCTATATCGGGGTGGGTGAGGGGATCGACGATCTGCGTCCCTTCGTTGCCAACGACTTCATCGAGGCGCTCTTCAGCCGCGATGAATAAGTCCGGCCGTGATGAGTCAGCTCAGCCGTGATGAGTAAGTGTTCCATGCCCCGACTCCGGTCGGGGTTTGTCAATTTCAGGGAACCGTTATGATTCGTTTTGACAAGGTCAGCAAGGTATACAGCGGCGGCCATCAGGCGCTGCAAAAGGTCAGCTTTCACCTGCGCAAGGGAGAGATGGCCTTTCTGACCGGGCACTCGGGGGCGGGCAAGAGTACCCTCCTCAAACTGATCAGCGTGATGGAGCGTCCGACCGATGGTCGCGTCTTCTTTCATGGCGATGATGTCAGCCATATCCAGCGCAGCCAGATCCCCTATGTTCGCCGCCAGATCGGGATGATCTTTCAGGATCACCGCCTGCTGATGGACAGAACCGTGTTCGACAACGTGGCGCTGCCGCTGGTGATCGATGGTTACAGCCATGCGGACATCAACAAGCGGGTGGCGGCGGCGCTGGACAAGGTGGGGCTGCTTGGCAAGGAGCGTTACCAGCCGCGGATGCTCTCCGGTGGTGAGCAACAGCGGGTCGGCATCGCCCGTGCCATCGTCAACAAGCCGCCGCTGCTGCTGGCGGATGAACCGACCGGCAACCTGGATCCCCAGCTCTCCATGGATATCATGCGGCTATTTCAGGAGTTCAACAATTTTGGGGTCTCGGTACTGATTGCCACCCATGATCTGGGGCTGATCGCGCGCATGCGCTATCGCACCCTGACCCTCAAGGCGGGTCGCATGTATTCGGCCGGGGAGGAGCTCTGATGGCTATCGTTCGTCATAAACAACCGCCGCTGCGCCGTCTGATGATGTACGGGGTTGACCATGTGCGGCAGGCATTTGCCAGTCTCGGGGAGTTGTGGCGCAATCCGCTCGCTTCGCTGATGACGCTGGCGGTGCTTGGCGTCAGTCTGGCACTGCCCTCCTGTTTCCATGTGCTGCTGAAAAACGCCGAGGTGGTGGAGGGGAGCTGGCAGAGCAGTTCCCAGATCTCTCTTTACCTGCGCAAGGATCTGCCGGAGCAGAGCATTCTCGATCTGCAGCACAGGATCCTACTCTATCCCGAGGTGGATTCGGTCACCTACCTGAGTCGTGACGACGCGTTGCGGGAGTTTCGCGAGATCTCCGGCTTCGGCGATGCCCTCGATTATCTGGACAGCAACCCGCTACCGCCGGTGCTGAGCGTCATTCCGGATCCACGCTGGCAGAACCCGGAAGGGGCCGCCGAGCTGCTCAGCAAGCTCAACAACGAGGTGGGGGTCGAACAGGGCAAACTGGATCTGCAGTGGCTGACGCGGTTGCAGGGGATCATGAACCTGCTGCGCCACACCATTACCGGTATCGCGGTGCTGCTGCTCTCCGCCGTGTTGCTGATCGTCGGCAATACCCTGCGTCTCAACATCCTCAACCAGCGTTCCGAGATTGAAGTGCTCAAGCTGGTGGGGGCGACCGACTCCTTCATTCATCGCCCTTTCCTCTATACCGGTATCTGGTTCGGGGTGATCGGCGGCATGCTGGCCTGGTGGCTGACCGAAGTGATGGTGATCTGGAGCGAAGGGGTGGTGAAGGAGCTGGCGGGCTTGTATAACAGTAACTTCCGGCTTGTCGGCATGGGGGCGGTAGACGGGATCAATCTGATCTTGCTGGGCGCCCTGCTGGGGCTGATTGCCTCCTGGTTCTCGGTCCATCGCCACATTCGCGACATCGAACCATCCTGATTACTTTGTCATCAAAGTAAATCGCTGGATTTTGAGAGGCGGATCAAGTAAAAGAGGGGCCGTTTCTGGCTTGGCCCCCATAGTCAGAGTATTCTGAATAACAATGATCTTCCGGATCTTCGCTAGATCCAGTGAACCTTCTGATTTATAAGCAGTCTATTAAAGCTGAAGCATTTATACGGGTGTGGCCCCTCTGCCTTGCTCGTCAGACTTGGCAAGCATGTGAAGGTTGCGAGCTCCGCAACAATGGACTTAGCATGCTACTTTTCGGGGGTCCTTCATTGTGACCCCCTTTTTTTGACTGTTCATTCATGATTCATCCTGCAGGCTTAAGATAAGCCGGTCTAAAACTGGGCATGTTCTTTGATACACGCCGCAGAATGGCATCCGGTCAGTAGACAGACCCTCTCAGGGTGTTAGACTGATTCGATTGAAAAGTAAGAGGTAACAGATGGGAACTTCATTGCAGCGCACTATGGCTCTGATTCCGCAAGGTAGTCTGGAAGGCTATATCCAGGCAGTAAACTCTATTCCTGTGCTGAGCGCAGAGGAAGAGCGTGAACTGGCTGAGCGTTTGCAGCAGGATGGCGATCTTGAGGCTGCTCGTCAGCTGGTTATGTCGCACCTGCGCTTTGTCGTTCATGTCGCCAAGAGTTATGCCGGTTACGGCCTGCCTCAGGCCGATCTGGTTCAGGAAGGCAACATCGGCCTGATGAAGGCGGTCAAGCGCTTCGACCCGACGGTCGGCGTGCGTCTGGTCTCCTTTGCCGTGCACTGGATCAAGGCCGAAATCCACGAATATGTCCTGCGCAACTGGCGCATGGTCAAGGTGGCGACCACCAAGGCCCAGCGCAAGCTCTTCTTCAACCTGCGCAAATCCAAAAAGCGTCTGGGCTGGCTGAACCACGAAGAGGTTCAGGCCGTGGCGGCCGATCTCGGCGTCTCTGCCGCTGACGTGACCGAGATGGAAGCGCGGATGGCCAACTACGATCAGGCGTTCGATCTGGTTGGTGACGATGAGGAAGAGGGCGGTTTCGCTCCGGTTCACTATCTGGAGGACAAATCCTCCGATCTGGCAGCGACCATCGAGAATGACAACTGGGACGATCACGCGACCCGTCGTCTGAGCTCGGCCCTCGCCACCCTGGATGAGCGCAGCCAGCACATCATCCGCGCCCGCTGGCTCGATGATGACAGCAAGACCACTCTGCAGGAGCTGGCCGATACCTACGGCGTCTCTGCCGAGCGTGTGCGTCAGCTTGAGAAAAACGCACTCAAGAAGCTGAAAGATGCCATGGAAGCCTGATGCTTCCTCTCATAAAAACAGGGCCTGATGGCCCTGTTTTTGTTTCGCAGGGATCTGGTCGGCCTTGCTTTGGTTACCCTTGAGTGTGTTATGTTGCCGCCACTGCCACATTAGGGAGAGCAGAAGTGAAACTGTTGAACGACCTGTTTACCAACAACCGTGAGTGGGCCGAACGGATCAAAGCCGAAGATCCCAATTTCTTTGCCACTCTTTCTGCCCAGCAGGCCCCCGAATACCTCTGGATTGGTTGTTCCGACAGCCGGGTCCCCGCCAACCAGCTGATGGGCTTGCTGCCGGGGGACGTCTTCGTCCACCGCAACGTCGCCAATCTGGTGGTACATACCGATTTCAACTGCCTCTCCGTGCTGCAATACGCGGTAGAAGTGCTCAAGGTGAAGCACATCATCGTCTGCGGTCACTACGGTTGCGGTGGCGTCAAGGCCGCGATGCAGAACCAGGAGCTGGGTCTCATCGACAACTGGCTGCGCAACATCAAGGATGTCTACTTCAAATACGGTGAAGAGCTCGAGGCCATCGAGGATGAGCATGAGCGCTTCGACTACCTGTGCGAGCTGAACGTGGCCGAGCAGGTCGCCAACGTCTGCCACACCACCATCATCCAGAACGCCTGGCGCAAGGGGCAGGAGCTGGCGGTGCATGGCTGGATCTACGGGATTAAAGACGGTCTGCTGCACGATCTCGATCTCTGCATCAGCGGGCCGGATCAGATCCCCGATGTCTACCGCGCCTGGCCGGACATGCGTCCGCCCCACCGTCGGCGCTAGGGAGCTTCATGGTGGCGCCAGCCCTCTATCTGCAGATCAAACAGCATATTCTGGACGGGATCCGCGAACGCCACTATCAGGCGGGGGACAGGATCCCGACCGAAGCGGCCCTGTGCGAGCAGTTCACCGTGAGCCGGATGACGGTCAACCGGGCGCTGCGGGAACTGGTGGCTGAGGGGTGGCTGGTGCGTACCGCCGGTTCCGGTAGCTTCGTGGCGGACAGGCGCACCGAGTCGCCGCTGCTGGCTATTCGCAATATTGCCGACGAGATCGCCGAGCGTGGCGGCGAGTACAGCGCCCGGGTGATCCGGCTGCAGCGACTGGCCGCCGACGAGAAGGTGGCGGTACAACTGGGGCTACGGGTTGGCGCCCCCATCTTTCACAGCCTGATCGTCCATCAGGCCGATGGGGAGCCGTTGCAATTGGAGGAACGCTTCGTCGATGCCGGGCGCTTGCCGGGCTATGGCGAGCAGGATTTTACCCAACAGACCCCCAACCGCTATCTGATGGATGTCTGCCCCCTCTCCGAGATGGAGCACGTGGTGGAAGCCGTGTTGCCCAGCGCCGGTGAGGCGGGATTGTTGCAGATCCGCGTAGATTCCCCCTGTCTGTTGTTGCACCGGCGTACCTGGTCGGAGGGGCATCTGGTCTCCTACGCCCGTTTGCTCTCCCCCGGTTCCCGCTACAAGCTCAGCTCCAAGACTCAGCTGGAGTGAATGTATATACAGCTCGATTTTGCAAAGCCCACCTCCTCGTGGGCTTTTTTGTGTTTAAACTCTAAGTTTGATGCTGTTATCAGGATGTGAATTTCGCTCTTTCTTTCGTCATAGAGATCGACTATAAGAATATGTATATACATTTGAGGTCGCTATGAACAAGGAACTGTTGAACTGCGAGCGTGTCTGGCTCAACGTAATACCCGCCACCCTGAATGATGAGCTGGCCGACTACGGCCTGCTGCCGCTCCACGCCATCGGCGTGAAGGATGGCAAGATCCATGCGCTGGTGCCGATGGCCGAACTGAAGGGGCAGTATCCCGCTCACTGGCATGATATGCAGGGCAAGCTGGTCACCCCCGGCCTTATCGATTGCCACACCCATCTGGTCTTCGCCGGCAGCCGTGCCGAAGAGTTCGAGCTGCGTCAGCAGGGAGTGCCCTATGCCGAGATCGCCCGTCGGGGCGGTGGCATCATTAGCACGGTGCGTGCCACCCGTGCCGCCAGCGAAGAGCAACTGTTCGAGCTGGCGCTGCCGAGGGTGACATCCCTGATCCGCGAAGGGGTCACTACGGTGGAGATAAAATCCGGCTATGGCCTGACGCTGGATGACGAACTCAAGATGCTGCGGGTGGCCCGTCGACTGGGAGAGGCGTTGCCGATCCGGGTCAAGACCACTCTGCTGGCGGCCCATGCGGTGCCGCCGGAGTATCGCGACGATCCCGACAGCTGGGTCGAGACCATCTGTCAGGAGATCATCCCGGCCGCCGCCGAGGCGGGTCTGGCCGATGCGGTAGATGTCTTCTGCGAGCACATCGGCTTTTCGCTGGCCCAGACCGAGCAGGTCTATCTGGCGGCGGATCAATACGGCCTGCCGGTGAAGGGGCATATGGATCAGCTCTCCAACCTCGGTGGCAGCAAGCTGGCCGCCAACTTTGGCGCCCTCTCGGTGGACCATCTGGAGTATCTGGATCCGGAAGGGATCCTGGCGCTGGCCCACCGTGGCGTGGTCGCCACCCTGCTGCCCACCGCCTTCTACTTCCTCAAGGAGACCAAGCTGCCGCCGGTTGCCGCGCTGCGCAAGGTGGGGGTGCCGATGGCGGTCTCCTCCGACATCAACCCGGGCACGGCCCCCATCGTCTCGCTGCGGATGGCGATGAACATGGCCTGCACCCTGTTTGGCCTGACCCCGCTGGAGGCCATGGTCGGGGTGACCCGTCACGCCGCCAAAGCACTTGGCGAGCAGGATCGCCTTGGTCAGCTCAGGGTCGGCATGGCAGCCGATTTCCTGATCTGGCACTGCGCCCATCCGGCCGAGTTGAGCTACATGGTCGGCGTCGATCAGTTGGCAGGCCGCATCTTCAACGGCGAGGAGACCCTCCATGGATAAGTTCAACCCGATCGACATGGCGCTCTGGCAGGGGCGGCAGGATCCGGAAGATGGCGAACTGGCCCTGCGCTGGCATGACAAAGTTCTGCCTTGGCAAGAGGCGCAGCCCTGGGCTGCCGGGGCACAAGAGGCTGCTGGTGTAGTGCTGCTCGGCTTTGCCTGCGATGAAGGGGTTCGCCGCAACAAGGGGCGTGTCGGTGCTGCCGGGGCGCCGCTGGCGGTGCGCAAGCTGCTGGCCAACACCGCCTGGCACCTGAATCTACCCGTCTACGATGGCGGGGATGTGAGCTGTACCGATGGCAATCTCGACGCCGCCCACGGCCATCTGGCCGAGCGGGTCGCCGCTGCGCTCGATCTGGGCCACTTCCCGCTGGTGCTGGGGGGCGGCCACGAGGTGGCCTTCGGCAGCTGGAGCGGCCTTAACCGTCATCTGGGCGGCAGTGGCAGGGTCGGCATTATCAATTTCGATGCTCACTTTGACCTGCGCATGAAGCAGGAATTGGCAAGCTCCGGCACCCCCTTCTTCCAGATCGCCGAGCAGTGCGCCGCTCAGGGCACGCCGTTTCACTACGCCTGCCTTGGGGTGGCCGAGACAGCCAATACCCAGGCGCTGTTTGCACGGGCCGACGAGTTGGGGGTCTGGTATGTGAAAGATGAAGCCATGAGCGAGCGTGCTCTGCCCACCTTGCTAAGCGGACTGGATGCCTTTATCGCCGATTGTGATCACCTATATCTGACCATCGATCTCGATGTGCTGCCCGGAGCCGTGATGCCGGGAGTGAGTGCCCCCGCCGCCCGTGGCGTGGAGCTGGCGGTGATCGAACCACTGCTCGCCCATATCCGGGCCAGCGGCAAGCTCAGGCTTGCCGATCTGGCCGAGTACAACCCGACGCTGGATCAGGACAACCGCAGTGCCCGCGTGGCCGCGCGACTGGTTCATCTGTTGACCCGTTAACCCTTTGGCCGCCCGTCGCCGAAGGCACCCTATTGATACAACAAGGAGTGTGTATGTCTGTGCAACAGCAGGATCCCCGTCATGATCCGAACCGCGTGATCCGTGCCCCGCGCGGCACTGAACTGACCGCCAAGAGTTGGCTCACCGAAGCGCCGCTGCGGATGCTGATGAACAACCTGGACCCCGAGGTGGCCGAGCATCCCCAGTCGCTGGTGGTCTATGGCGGCATCGGTCGCGCCGCCCGCAACTGGGCCTGCTTTGACAAGATCGTCGAGGTGCTGACCCGGCTCGAGGAGGATCAGACCCTGCTGGTGCAATCCGGCAAGCCGGTCGGGGTGTTCCAGACCCACAAGGATGCGCCGCGGGTGCTGATTGCCAACTCCAATCTGGTGCCGCACTGGGCCAACTGGGAGCACTTCAACGAGCTCGATAAGAAGGGCCTGATGATGTACGGCCAGATGACCGCGGGTTCGTGGATCTACATCGGCACCCAGGGGATCGTGCAGGGCACCTACGAGACCTTCTTTGCGGTGGCCAATCAGCACTTCAACGGCGAACCCAAGGGGCGCTGGATCCTGACCGGTGGTCTCGGCGGCATGGGCGGCGCCCAGCCGCTGGCCGCCACCATGGCCGGCTTCTCGATGATCGCCGTGGAGTGCGACGAGACCCGCATCGATTTTCGTCTGCGCACCCGTTATGTGGACAAGAAGGCCCACAGCCTGGATGAGGCGCTGGCCATGATCGAAGAGGCCAAACGCAGCGGCACCGCCATCTCCGTCGGTCTGCTTGGCAACGCCGCCGACGTCTTTGCCGAGCTGGTGGCCCGAGGCATCACCCCGGATGTGGTGACCGACCAGACCTCCGCCCATGATCCGATCCACGGCTACCTGCCGCAGGGTTGGAGCGTTGCCAAGTGGCGCGAGCTGCAGCAGAGTGCCCCGCAGGAGGTGAATCTGGCCGCTCGTCGCTCCATGGCCCGTCAGGTGGAGGCGATGCTGACCCTGCAGGCTCGCGGTGCGGCGACTCTGGATTACGGCAACAACATCCGTCAGATGGCGCTTGAGGAGGGGGTTGCGAACGCCTTCGACTTCCCCGGCTTCGTCCCCGCCTACATTCGCCCGCTGTTCTGCGAGGGGATTGGCCCGTTCCGCTGGGTGGCCCTCTCCGGCGATCCGGAAGATATCTACAAGACCGATCAGAAGGTGAAAGAGCTGATCCCCGATGATCCTCACCTGCACAACTGGCTCGACATGGCTCGCGAGCGCATCGCCTTCCAGGGCCTGCCGGCGCGGATCTGCTGGGTCGGGGTCAAGGATCGGGTACGGCTCGGCCTGGCCTTCAACGAGATGGTGAAAAACGGCGAGCTGAAAGCGCCCATCGTCATTGGCCGCGACCATCTGGATTCCGGCTCGGTGGCGAGCCCGAACCGCGAGACCGAGTCGATGATGGATGGCTCCGATGCCGTCTCCGACTGGCCGCTGCTCAACGCCCTGCTCAACACCGCTGGCGGCGCGACTTGGGTCTCCCTGCACCACGGCGGTGGGGTCGGCATGGGCTTCTCCCAGCACTCCGGCGTGGTGATCGTCTGTGATGGCTCCGATGACGCGGCTCGCCGGGTCGGTCGGGTACTGCGCAACGACCCTGCCACCGGGGTGATGCGTCACGCCGACGCCGGCTACGAGATTGCCATCAACTGCGCCCACGAGGCGAAACTGGATCTGCCGATGATTGACGGCGCCAACGGTGTCAAAGGAAAGGTATAACACCATGTTTGAATTGACTATTACCCCGGGCGAGCTGGATCTTGCCACCCTGCGCCGCGTCAGCCGCGAGCCGGTACATATTGCACTGGATCCGGCGGCGTTGCCGGCGATCCACGCCTCCGCAGCTGTGGTTACCAAGGTGATCGAACAGAACCGGGTGGTGTATGGCATCAACACCGGCTTTGGCCTGTTGGCCAACACCCGCATTCCGGTGGAGCAGCTGGACGAGTTGCAGCGATCCATCGTGCTTTCCCATGCGGCAGGGATTGGCGAGTACATGGATGACGCCACCGTGCGGCTGATGATGGTGCTCAAGCTCAACTCGCTGGCGCGGGGCTTCTCCGGCATCCGGCTGACGGTGCTTGAGGCCCTGATGACCCTCATTAATGCCGAAGTCTATCCGGTGGTGCCGAAGAAGGGATCCGTCGGTGCCTCCGGCGATCTGGCGCCACTGGCCCATATGAGCTGCCTGCTGATCGGGGAGGGCAAGGCCCGCCACAAGGGCGAGCTGATCGACGCCGCTACTGCGCTGAAAATTGCCGGGCTCGAGCCCATCGCACTGGCGCCGAAAGAGGGGCTGGCCCTGCTCAACGGCACCCAGGCGAGCACCGCCTTTGCGCTGGAAGGGCTGTTCCATGCCGAGGATCTCTACGCCGGTGCCATCACCATCGGCGCCATGAGCGTGGAGGCTGCGCTCGGCAGTCGCCGCCCGTTCGATGCCCGCATCCACGCGGTGCGCGGTCAGCGCGGCCAGATCGACGCTGCCGCCTGCTATCGCCACCTGCTGGTGGATGGCAGCGAGATCGGCATGTCCCATCACAACTGCGAGAAGGTGCAGGATCCCTACTCATTGCGCTGCCAGCCGCAGGTGATGGGGGCCTGCCTGACCCAGATCCGTCAGGCCGCCGAGGTGCTGGTGTGCGAGGCCAATGCGGTCTCCGACAACCCGCTGGTGTTTGCCGATGATGAGGAGATCATCTCCGGTGGCAACTTCCACGCCGAGCCGGTGGCCTTTGCGGCTGACAATCTGGCGCTGGCCATCGCCGAGATCGGCTCCCTTTCAGAGCGGCGGATGGCACTGCTGATCGACTCTCGGATGTCCGGTTTGCCGGCGTTTCTGGTCAACAACGGCGGGGTGAATTCGGGCTTTATGATCGCTCAGGTCACCTCGGCGGCGCTAGCCTCTGAGAACAAGACCCTGGCCCATCCCGCCTCGGTGGATAGTTTGCCCACTTCCGCCAATCAGGAGGATCACGTCTCCATGGCGACCTTCGCCGGTCGTCGATTGGCTGACATGGCGGAGAATACCCGCGGCATTCTGGCAGTCGAACTGCTGGCGGCGGCACAGGGGCTCGATTTCCGCGCGCCGCTGCGCAGTACCGAGCTGATCGAGCTGGCCAAGGGACGACTGCGGGCAGAGGTGAGCTTCTACGACAAGGACAGGTACTTCGCGCCGGATATCGAAGCGGCCGCCGCCCTGCTGGGCCGTGCCAGCTACAACGACCTGATCCCGGCCGGGGTGCTGCCCAGCCTGTAAGCCTTGATCACCCTTCTCCCCTGGCGGGAGAAGGGTGGGGGATGAGGGGGAAGCCGCTTCACAGGCGCCGGTGAGAGCCGGGAGCAGATGACAAAAGACCGCCCAATCGGGCGGTCTTTGCGTGTCTGACGTTGGTTGAACGCGGTTATTCGTGTTCGAACATCAGGAACAGATAAACCACGAACAACACCAGATGGGTCGCACCATGGAGCACATTGGTGCGGCCGCTGCTGAAGGTCACTTTACAGACCATCAAGGTCGTGACCAGCAGCACCATATCGGCGGGGGAGAGGCCGAGGCGTACCTCCTGACCCAGCATGGAGCCGATAAAGAGCACGGCAGGCACGGTGAGGGCGATGGTAGCCAGCACAGATCCGAAGTAGAGGTTCATTGCCCGCTGCAGCTGGTTGTTGAAGGCGGCCTTGATGGCGCCGACTGCTTCGGGGGCCAGCACGATGCAGGCCACGATAAAGCCGCCCAGTGCGGCGGGCGCGTCCATCACATGCACCCCGTAGTTGATGGGGATGGCCAGGGTCTTGGCCAGCAGGATTACCACCAGCAGGTAGGCGAGCAGCAGGATGGTGTGATAGACGTTGCTCTGCAGCGGGCCGTGGTGCTCCTCGTAATCCTCGTGATCGCTGTCGACGAAGAAGTGGCTGTGGCTGCGGGTCTGGATCAGCAGAAAGACCCCGTAGAGCAGGATCGAGATGATGATCAGCATCCACGACATGGCGCGCGACATACTGCCGATTGCACCACCCTCGGTGAAGTTGGGTAGCACCAGACAGAGCAGGGCCAGCGGGATGATGGCCACCAGATAGGATTTGACCCCGTCCAGATTGAAGCTCTGGGTGTGGTAGCGCCAGCCGCCAAACAGCAGGGTGAAGCCCACCAGACCGGTACTCACCAGCATCACTACCGCAAACATGGTATCGCGGGCCATGGTGGGGTTGGGCTCGCCGGTCAGCATCACCGAGGAGATCATCACCACCTCCAGCGAGATGACCGATAGGGTGAGGATCAGGGTGCCGAAGGGCTCGCCCAGCTTGATGGCGAGGGCATCGGAGTGGCGCACCACCGAGAAGATGGCCCAGGTGACGATGGCCAGTAGTGCCGCCGAAACAGGAAGATAGATCCCGAGCGGAGTTGTCTCTGTCAGCAGGTCACTGCCCAGGGTCTTGAAAAAGAGCAGGGTCAGCAGGCCAACGGGCAGGGCAATCTCTTGCCGGATAACTGTCTTCATAGGCAATGGTTCTCTATTGGGGGTCTTGATGACCGGATGACATAAACAGGCTGCACGGTTATCGGTTGCGCAATAACCGGCTCCTTATGATAAAGGTTGTTATCCCCGTCAGGGCAGATCATTTTGTTGCTGAATGTAAATAAGGGGTGGCAGGAGACGGTTTGATTTCACCATGGAGCCAGGCCTGGGTCTGCAGGGGGATTTACCCGCCTGATGGCCGGGCTGGGTTACGGCGCTACCGCCAGCATCAACCTGATGATGTCGAGCCGCTGGCCAAACCGTTTCACGGCCAAATCCTGCCATCTCTGTGTTAGCTGGCCTTCTGGTGTTGCAACTGCCACTCCCGTTGCCAGTGGGTCAGTATCTTCAGCGGCATGGGTTTGCCGAAGAAGTAGCCCTGGATCAGATAGACGCCGTGCTGGCTCAGATAGTCGACCTGCAGCTGGCTCTCGACCCCTTCGGCGATCATCTCCATGCCCGATTCCCGACCGAAGACGATGATGGCATCCAGTACGCTGCGCTTGAGGTCGTTGGTGCCTATGGTATCGACGAACATCTTGTCGATCTTGATCTGGCGGATCCCCAGGCTCTGCAGGTAGGCAAAGCCGCCGTAGCCGGTACCGAAATCATCCAGCTTGAAGTGATACCCCATCTGTTGCAGCAGGGTGATCTCCTCGGTGGCCGCCTTGATGTCGAGGATCGGCTTGCGCTCCGTCAGCTCGAAGGTGAGCCGGGTGGGTGAGGGGTTTTGGCTGTGAGCGAGCAAGGTGCGCAGCAGGGGCTGCTCGATATGGGCCGCCACCAGATTGACGCTGACCCACTGCTCCGGTGCCAGCTGCGGCAGGTCAGTGATCACCTGCTCCAGCAACTGTTCGGTCATCGGCAGGATCAGTCCCTGCTCCTCTGCATATTCGATAAAGGTGCCCGGGGGGATCAGCTCGCTTCCCCGCTGCCAGCGCAGCAGCGCCTCGAATCCCACCACTTGATGGGTACGGGCATCCACTATCGGCTGGTAGAGGGGAATAAATTCCTTGCGTATCAATCCTGTTTGCAGCAGTCCCTTGAGGGAGCGCCGATAGCTGCGCAGCAGCCAGTATGTGACGCTTAACAGGGCACCGAGCGCGATACCGAACCAGAGACCGTAGTGATTGAGTTGGTCATGGGCATATTGCTCCAGCGCTTTTCCCGCCCAGACCGTCTGTTTGGTGAGTTCATTGGGATCGAAGAAACTGAGGCTGATATTGCTCTCTTCCTGTTTGATCTCCTGGTCGCCACGGGGAAAGTGGACTGTGCTTGCATCGGTATCCTGTCGGCTGAACTCCAGATAGAAGCAGTGGCTGCAGGGGTGTTGCAGCAGGTCGTGGCTCCAGCTGTTATCCAGCACCCAGTAGGCGAGGTTGTCGCCGGATCGGTAAAAGGCCACCAGCTCCTGTTCGGTATTGTATTTGGCCACTGTAGCGGTAATCCCCAACTTGCCAAACTTCTGCCCGCTATTCTGGAGCTCTTTGATCAGCGGGATCTCCACCCCCAGGCTGGAGCAGCTGTTGCCGGAGGCGAGCTCCAACCCTTGCAGGCGGATATGAGCGCTGTAGAAGCGCGGATCGCGCAGCAGCTCCATGTCTTTGGCGCCGCAGTTGAACTCAAATTGTGCCAGTTGTTTGTTGATGGCGGCATCCAGCTCCCGGTGACGTACGGCCATGGCTCCCTTGAGCTCGGCAACCTTCTCTTCCAGCAGATGAAAGGCCATCGGCTTGGCAAACCACAGGCCGAGAAACTGGCTGCCCACGACAGGCAGGACGAACAGCAACAGAGCGATCCAGACGGGTGATTTACGCAAAGGAAGTACCTGCCAGTTTCATGAGACACAAATGGACTTTGCCATCATAGAGCATTAGTGCAATCAATTTGAGTCCGAGTTGTCACACTTGTTGATTGATTTTTTAACTACATGATTTTAAATGTTTTTATTATTAACTTTGGCTAGATTCAATCGCTGACCTGTCATAAATGACAATTGCTCAGCTTATCCGAACTGCATTAGAGTAGCCCTGCGGTTTGACTCACCGTGTGTTCAATACTCCTGTATCTGTTTTTTGTCAGTAGCACAGAGTGTTAGTTTTGATATGAGTGTTCCTTTTGGTCCCCTTTGAGGGACCATTTTTCTGTCTGTCATCCCGCCCTTTCCCGCGTCTGCAGCCCGTCATCCTTGGTATTCTCCCTCTGCTTTGGGTTATGCTTGCCCGCTTAAATTGCAGAAGCGGGATCTTCATCCATAGCTGTGGCCCGATCGCCGCTGCTACCATGAGGCGACATGGATGATGCTGGGCATACGGAAAGGCGCATGAAACTCACTACACAGCTTGTCTCATTTATCACCCTTTGCGTGATCGCAGCCATGGCGACCGTGCTGATTGGCGGGGTGTTCAGCTTTCGCGAGCTGGGCATGGAGTTGCAGCAAAAGAAGGTCGATGCGCTGGTCGAAGTGATCGACAAGCAGCTCGATGTTGCTCACGACATGGAAGATATGAGCCACTGGCTGCCTACCCTGCTGCGGGCTGCCCATGTGGTAGAGCTGGAGGTGCGCCAGAATAACCAGCGGGTCTACTGGTTCCGCGATGTGCGCAATCCGGTCGACGAGCAGATGCTGGTGCCATACAGCCACCCGCTGCCCCATCAGGCCGGCATGCAGGCCAACTTCAAACTGGAGCGCCCCTTCAAGGAGGCGGAATACTCCATCAAGGCGATGTCCGGCATCTCGCTGGGCATCTTTATCGTGGTGTTCGGTCTCTGGTACTCCATCCGCTGGCTGCGCCAGCAGTTGCGCGGGGCCGAGCTGCTGGGCATTCGCGCCCAGCTGATCCTCGATGACAAGCTCTCCAAACTGAGTCATGACCCCGCTGAAGAGTGGCCGGTGGCCGCCAGTCAGGCCCTCGATCATCTGCTCGCCGAGCTGGCGGATGCCCGCAAGGAGCGCAGCCGCTTCGACAACTTCATTCGCAGTAACGCCTTCGTCGACAAGATGACCGGCATCGGCAACCGGCTGTTTTTCGACAACCGGCTGGAGAGCGCCATCATGGAGGCGAGTGTGATGAGCGGCGGCGTGCTGCTGATCGATCTCGCCTGTCTGGAGGAGCTGGAGGCCGATCAGTTCGAGTTGCTGGGGCACGATTTGATGATGGAGGCGAGCGCCACCATCGGTGCCTTCGTGCGCAAACATAACGGCGCCCTGCAGGCCCGCTACGCCGGTCAGGTTTTTGCGGTGTTGCTGCCCAATATGTCCGAGAGCGAGATGGTGGATAGCGCCAGCCAGCTGCTCAAGAGCCTGCAACGGCTGCATTGGCCGCAGGAGGTCAACCCGGAGACTGCGGTCTATCTCGGCGCCGTCTGTTATCAGGCAGAAGACAGCCTGCTCAAGGTGCAGGAGGAGGCGGAGCTGGCCCTCAAGAGCGCCCGTCTGCAAGGGCACAACGGCTGGTTCCTCTACGAGAAGCAGCTGGATGAGGAGCAGAGCAGCAAGGGCACGGTACGCTGGCGCACCCTGATCAGCCGCCGTCTCGAAGAGCACGGCATCGAATTTTACACCCAGCCGATCCAGCAGGATCGGGGGCAGGTGGTGCTGCAGCAGGAGTTGCTCACCTATCTGCACGACGAGCAGGGGCGTGCCCTGCAGGCGGGTATTTTCATGCCGATGGCGGAGAAGGTGGGCTTGTTGCTGCAACTGGATCGGCTGGTGGCGGAGCAGACCCTCACCCTGCTGCGCCAGCGCTCCGAGCAGAGCTGCCCCATCAGCCTGACCCTCAGTGCCCAGAGCCTGCTCAACCGCGAGTTCCAGCGCTGGCTCTTCTTCGCCCTGTTCCAGCTGCCGCGCAGCACCAACGAGCGGTTGATCCTGCAACTCTCGGAATCCCAGGTGACCCGCCACTTCGAGGCGCTCAAGCGGCCGCTGCGCTCCCTGCGGATGCTGGGCTGCCAGCTGGCCATCGATCATGCCGGTCAGGATGTGGTGAGCACCCAGTACATCAAGGAGTTCGAGATCAATTTCCTCAAGCTGCACCCCAGCCTGGTACGGGAGATCCATGCCCGTCAGGTCAACCAGATGGCGGTCCGCAGTCTGGTCGGCGGCTGCGCCAATACCCGCACCCGGGTGCTGGCAGTGGGAGTGGAGAGTGGCGACGAGTGGAAGATGCTGCGCCACCTCGGGGTGCATGCCGGGCAGGGGCCCTGGTTTGCCGAGCCCCAGCGGCTAGTGCTGGAACCGGCTGGTGATTGAGATAAACAACAGAGGGTCGCCTTGGGGCGACCCTCTGTTGTTTGCGATGTTGTTTGCGGTTGCCGTCAGGCGGGGATCACAGTCGCCCCTGCTCCCGCAGCCCCGCGAGCCCTTGCATGCCGCCAGTGTGGATAAAGACGATTTTGCTGCCGGTGGCGATGCGGCCTGCCGCCAGCTCGCGAAACAGACCCCACATTGCCTTGCCGCTGTAGATAGGCTCAAGGGGCAGATCGGTTGTGGCGCTGAAATCCTGCACCCACTGCCAGAGGGTCGGGCTGAACTTGGCATAGCCACCATCGTGGTGATCGAGCGCGATGCGCCAGCCGGGGATATGGGCAGCCGCGGGATGGAGGCGACACACCTCGTCAGCGATAAAGCCGCCTCCTTTCAGTACCGCAATGGCGAGGATCTGCTCCCGATCCCGTTTGCCAGCGATCAGGCCCGCCAGAGTGCCGCCGCTGGCGCAGGGCAGTACCCAGAGATCCGGCGAGAAGGGCACTTCGCTGACCAGTTCCGCCACGCCGGGTATGGCCAGCGGGCTGCTGCCCCCTTCCGGCACGATCAGGGTATCGGGGGCATCGAATTGGGCCAGCCAGTCGGGATCCTGCCGTCGCCGGTAACTCTGGCGGTCGACAAAAACGAGAGCCATGCCCCAGCGCTGGGCATCCCGCAGGGTAGAGTTACTGACGGCGTCATATTCGCCCCGTATGATACCGGTAGTACGAAGACCAGATTGGCACCCCGCTGCCGCCAGCGCGTGGATATGATTGGAGTAGGCGCCGCCAAACGAGAGCAGATGCCGTTTGCCGTGATCTTTGGCATGCAGCAGGTGGTACTTGAGCTTGCGCCACTTGTTGCCGGAGATGGCTGGATGGATCAGATCATCCCGCTTGCACCACAGCTCGACACCATAGCGGGTCAGCAACGGATGGTGGAGGCGTTGCAGGGGGGAAGGGAGGATGGCTTGACCCTCTGATTCGGCGGAAAGGCTGGCTTGCAATGGTGAGTCCGTCTTTTAATCTGGAGGCTAATCTGCTGTTTATGTTAATATTTCATACATTTAATCACTATTGATGGGCGGGCTTACATGAAACAACTGTTCAGACGGTCGACGCCAAGCCGCCAGGTCGGGCTCTTGCTGGCCAATGACAGGATCATGTTGGCTGCGGTGGGCAATCCCCCCGTCTTCGCGACGCGCACCATCAACGGCCCACAGGAGTGGGCAGTGGCCATGAACGAGCTGTTCAGCCGCCATGGGCTGGCCAAGTCTACGGTGCGGGTGGCCCTCGCCGCCAGCCTTTATCAACAGATCCAGATCGACAAGCCCGCCGTGCCTGACGCCGAGATGGCGGGGGCGCTTCCCTGGGCCATCAAGGACTATGTCAGCGAACCCGTACTGCAACTGGCGATGGATTATGTGGACTTGCCCACCCCGCCTGCCGGTCGCCCGCGCATCAATGTGATCTGCCTGCCCAAGAGCCGGGTGCAACAGCTGGCCGATGCCATCAACGGCATCGCCACCCTGCAATCCATCATCAGTGACGAATTGGCGCTCACCTCTCTCTATGACGCTGACGAGACGGTGCGCATGCTGCTGTGGCAGCCCAAGGGGCAGGATCTGCAACTGCTGGTCTTCCATCAGGGCGGGCTCTGCTTCTCTCGCCAGCTGCGCGGTTTTACCAGCCTGACTGGCGAACATGAACCGGAGAGTATGTTGCTCGATTCGCTGGCGCTGGAGATCCAGCGCTCCCTCGACTATCTGGCGGGCCAGCTGAAATTGCCCGAGCTGGGGCAGATGCAGTTTGCCGTCGCCTCGCCCTTTATCGGTACCCTGGTGCGTCACATGGAGCAGACCTTCGGCTTTGCCGTCTCCGCCATGGCCAACAAGGCGATCCTGGCCGGTGTCGAATACCTCTCGGCCTACGCAGCCGCCATCGGGGAGGATGCGTGATGAAACGTCAGATAAACCTCTATGGCGCCGAGTTTCGCCCCAAGCGGCAGTGGGCCAGCCTCAATCAGATGGCGCTGGTATGGGGCTTTGCGCTGCTGCTGATCCTGTTGACGGGTGTCGGTTACAGCTGGCAGCAGCAGCAGGTCAGCCGGGAGCTGGCGCAGCGCTCTGCCGAGCTGGAACTCAAGCGCAGCGAGGCGCAGCGGCTCGATGCCGAGCTGGCGCGCCATCAGGCAGATCCCCGGCTGCAACAGCAACTGGTCAACAAGCAGGATGAGCTGACAGCCAAGCAGGGACTGATGCGCCAATTGGGCAGCCTGACCCTGCAAAAATCCCAGGGCTACGCCAGCGTGATGGCGGATCTCTCCCGCATTCGCAACAGCAACCTCTCGTTGCAGCGCATCGAGATCAACGAAGGGCGGATCAACCTCTCCGGCTTTGCCGGACGCAGTCAGGATGTACCGGCCTGGGTCAACCGCTTCAAGCAGACCCCGAGTCTGGTAGGCAAGGAGTTTGGTGAACTGACCCTCGGCCGTGACAAGGAGGGTCGCCTGACCTTCCAGTTGAGCGGCATTGTGCGGGAGAAACCCTGATGAATCTGAAAGCACAATGGCAGGCATGGGGCCAGCGTATCGCCCTGTTGAGCCAGCGGGAGCGGGTGTTGATCCTGCTGACTGGTCTGGTGCTGCTGGGCGCGGCCGGACTCTACGGCTGGCTCGATGGCGCCGATACCCGCCTGCAGCAGGATCGCATGGCCCTGAGTGCCGCCGAGCGTGACCTCGAGATCATGGAGTTGGAAAACCTCGGCAAACAGGCCCGGCTCAAGCGGGATCCCAATCAGGGAGTTCGCGACCAGCTGGCGCAAGTCGAGGCGGATCTGGCCCGGATCGACGATGAGCTGAAGGCCCAGACCGTTGATCTGATCCAGGCGCACGAGATGCCGCTGGTGCTGGAGGCGCTGCTCTCCCGCTCCGCCAATCTCCATATGCTGGCCCTCAGTTCGCTGGAGCCTACCCCGCTGATGGCGGGGGAGCAGAAGGTCAATCTCTACAAGCATGGTATCCGGCTTCAGCTTGAAGGCGGCTATTTCGATGTGTATCAATATCTTAAAGCGCTGGAAGCCTTGCCGCGACACTTTTACTGGAAGCAGTTCGACTATCAGGTCAAAGCCTATCCCGGCGCGGTGGTGGAGATGGAGATCTACACCCTGAGTACCAGCAAGGAGTTTATCCGTGGCTAGAGTGTTTGCGTTGTGCTGTTGCCTGTTCAGCTTGCTGGTACAGGCGGAGCAGGTCGAGGTATTGCAGGATCCCACCGCGCCGCTGGCTGATGTGGCGGTTGGCGCCCGTGCGACCGGCGAGAGCAGTGCCGGTTTGCCGAAGCTGCAGAGTGTCGTCTTGGGCAATGGCCCGGCACTGGCGGTACTCAATGGCAAGAGTTATCGGGTCGGGCAACAGGTGGACGGCTATACGCTGGTGGCCATCAATGCCGATGCCGTGGTGCTGGAAAAGGCGGGAAAACGCCATGCGGTAACACTGTTTGCCAGCAAGATCCGGGTTTGAGTCGTGCTTGCCTCTCGAGAGGTGAATCGGCTTTATCGAGTTTAATTGCAAGTCAGGGTGCCCTAATTACATGAAAAAACACCGTCTCTGTCTGATCACCGTGGCCATGATGGCTGCAGGCTGTACCACGTATCAGCACCCCGAGCCGACCCAGGCGAAGGATGCCCTCAAACAGGCCATGAACGAACAGCAGAAACAGGCTGCCCCTCTGACCGCGTTGCCCAAATCGGTGCAAAGTGAATTGCTGCAGCTGAACCGGCCGCAGATGCCGGTCGGCATGCCGGAGAAGCGGCTGCGTATCGCGGCTCACGACGTGGAGGCGGTGGAGTTTTTCGGTTCCCTGTTCAAGGGCTCCCGCTACAGCGTGGCGGTTCACCCCGGGGTGGCCGGGCTGGTCTCCGTCGAGCTCAAGGATGTGACTCTGCCAGAGGTGCTGGCGGTGGTGGGCGACATGTACGGCTTCGACGTGCAGCGCAAGGGCAATGTCTTCCATATCTATCCGGCGGGTCTGCGCACCGAAACCATCCCGGTCAATTACCTGATGATGTCCCGTCGTGGCCTCTCCCGCACCTCGGTCAGCACCGGCGGGGTGACTTCTAGTGAGAACAACTCAAACAACAGCGGGTTGAATTCCAACAGCAATACCGAAATATCATCTAGCCAGAATGGCACAGGTATTTCGAGTAATACCAATACTCAAACCACATCGAATGGTACCCAGATTGAGACTGATACCAACAGTGATTATTGGACCGACCTACGTGACACTTTGCAAACACTGATTGGAAATGGTGATGGTCGGGCTGTCATTACCAGCCCACAGGCAGGCTTGGTCACTATTCGTGCCTATCCGAAAGAGCTAAAAGCAGTCCGTGAATTCCTGACTCAATCCGAAAGCCATTTAAAACGTCAGGTCGTACTCGAAGCGCGAATTATGGAAGTAGCTCTTAGTGAAGGTTATGAGCAGGGGGTAGATTGGAGCGGTTTGACAGCTAGTTGGGATGGAAATAAAGGTATTCCCAAGGTTGCTCAACCTAAGCTGGTGGCTCCGGGGGCTACTCCAGAGTACAACTTGCTGAATGGAGGAGGATCCCTTGGCGAGAGTCTGGTTGGTGCAGTAAATCCCATCTTTAACGCAATTGGTGGAGGGGCTGGTTTCACTATTACTGACGGCAACTTTAACGTGGCGGTCAACTTGCTCAAGACTCAGGGGGATGTGAATACCCTCTCCAGCCCCCGCGTCACTGCGACCAACAACCAGAAGGCTGTGATCAAGGTCGGGACGGACGAGTACTTCGTCACCAATGCGACGACGACGATTACCTCAACCACAACAGGGACTGAGCGGACGCCAAATGTTGAGTTGACCCCCTTCTTCTCAGGTATCGCGCTGGACGTAACGCCACAGATCGATGAAGAGGGCAAGGTGTTGCTTCATATCCATCCGTCAGTGATTGATACCGAAGAACAAAACAAAACCATCGATCTGGGCACCACGGGAGGCAAGATGACCCTGCCGCTCGCCAAGAGCTCGATCCGCGAGTCGGATACCGTGGTGCAGGCCAATAACGGTGACATCATCGTTATCGGCGGCCTGATGAAGACCGACAAGCAGGAGATCGTCAGCAAGGTGCCGTTGCTGGGGGATATTCCCTGGGTGGGCGAAGCCTTTACCAACCGTCGCGAGAGCACCAAGAAGGTGGAGCTGGTGATCATGCTCAAACCGACCGTGGTGGAGAAAGATACCTGGCAAAACGAGCTGCAACGCTCCTCCGAGCTGCTCGACAAGTGGTATCCGGCCAAGGGCTGACCCATGACACCAGATGCGGTCACCCTTATCCCGAACGGCCTGTGCTGCCTTGCCAGCACAAGCTGCTTGCTTGCCGTGGCAGGTGAGGTCTCATGTACCTGACCCACTTCGGCCTGCAGGAGGCACCGTTCAGCCTCACTCCCAATACCGGCTTCTACTACGGCCTGCCGCCTCACGAAGAGGCGCTGCAGGTGCTCAACTGGGCGCTGGCGCAGGGGGAGGGCTTTATCAAGGTGACCGGCGAGGTGGGTACCGGCAAGACCCTGCTCTGCCGCAAGTTGCTCAGCGAGCTGGGTTCGGAAGCGCGTCCGGTGCGGCTTGCCTGGTTGCCCAATCCCCATCTCACTCCGGCCGAGCTGCGCATCGCGCTGGCGCTGGAGTTGGGGTTGGCGGTACAGGATCAGAGCGAGCTGGATCTGACCGATCGTATCCATCGTCACCTGATCAGCCTGCACCAGCAGGGCAGCAGGGTGGTGGTGCTGATCGACGAGGCGCAAGCGCTGCCGGACGAGACGCTGGAGGCGATCCGCCTGTTCGGCAATCTCGAGACCGAATCGAGCAAGCTGCTGCAGATCGTGCTGTTCGGCCAGCCGGAGCTGGATACCAGACTGGCCAAGCCGCATCTGCGCCAATTGCGCCAGCGGATTGGCTTCTCCTACTGCCTGCGGCCGCTGCGTTTTGACGAGACTCGCGCCTATCTGGAGCACAGATTGCAGGTCTCCGGTTACCGCGGGGCACCGCTGTTTGCTGGTCGCGCCATGCGTCTGTTGTGGCGCGCATCGCGAGGGATCCCGAGACTTATCAATATCCTGGCGCAGAAGTGCCTGATGCTGGCCTATGGTCAGGGTGTGCGTCAGGTCGATAGCCGTCTGGTACGGCTCGCCATTCGCGATACCGACGATGCCAGCCGCTTTGCGCCACGGCGCTGGTGGCCCCTGTTACTGTTGCTGGGGTGCGCCCTGGCTTATGGAGTCTGGCCATGAGCGTTATCAACCAGATGCTGAAAGATCTGGATCGGCGCCAGCAAGGATCCGAAGGTGCTGCCGTCTATATTGCCCCTGCGCGCCAGCAGGGATGGTGGATGTTGCTGCTGACCCTGATCTGCGGTCTGGCACTGGGGATCCTCGGTTGGCGAACCTGGATCTACTGGCAGCAGACCCATACCGTGACGGCTGCCAGTGAAGTGCTAGCTCCCGATGCGGTGACTCCCGATGTGGTGGCAAGGGCCGCCGCACCAGTCAGCCCGCCCGAGCCGGTCGAGGTGGCGGCAGCACTGCCGCTGCCAAGTCAGGATGAGGTGAATGATGAGGCAGGCGAGAGTGACTCGGATGGCATGGCCGACGGTGCGCCCTTTGATGCCTCCAGCGAGGTCGATGAGCGGACCCCTAGCGATGAAGAGCTGCAGCCCGAGCTCTACGCCGAACTGGCGGCAGAGCAGCAGGCCGTCGCCAGCGCGCCTCGCAAACCGAGCGTATTGAAGATCGAGACGGTGGAGCTTTCGGCCAAGGAGCTGGCGGCGCTGGCGGAGCGCAAGGCGACTACCGCCATGGCCAAGGGAAGCCTGCGGGATGCGCAGGACAACTACTATCAGGTGCTGGCCCACGATCCCTACAATCAGGGGGCGCGCGAGCAGCTGGCGGGGCTGCTCTACGGCGAGGGCCGTCTGACCGAGGCGCGTCAGCTGCTGGAGGAGGGGATCCGGCTCGATCCCCAGCAGGCCGATTTTCGTCTGCTACTGGCCCGCCTTGCCATCAGCGAGGGGCAGCAGCAGCAGGCGCTTGGCTGGCTGTCCGGCTATCAGCCGGATCTCGCCAGCAACATGGACTACTACGCCACCTGGGCCGGACTGACTCAGGAGCTGGGCCAGAATGCCGATGCTGCGGCGCTCTATGTGAAGCTGCTGCGTCAGCAGCCGGATCAGGGCCGCTGGTGGCTTGGCCTCGGCGTGGCCGAGGATGGTCAGGGTCACAGCCAGCGGGCGCTCGATGCCTATCGCAACGCCCTGCTGCACGGCAATCTCGGCGAGGCATCGACCAACTGGCTGGAACAACGAATTGGCCAACTAACCCCTTGATAAACCGCAGGTTCGATTAGCGAAGCGGAATCGGATGCGGCAACGGGTGTGAAGTAACAGAGATCGGAGCAAACATGGCACAACCCAGACTGAAAATGCGCCTCGGCGACCTGCTGGTACAAGAGCAGATCATCTCTGATGATCAGCTGCAGCTTGCCCTGCAGCAGCAGCGTCAGACCGGCCGCAAGCTGGGCACCACTCTCATCGACCTCGGCTTTATCAGCGAGGTGCAGTTGTTGCAGTTCCTCGCCCGCCAGCTGGATGTGCCCTTCTTCGATCTTAACAACCTCACCATCGACGCCGCCGCGGTGCCGCTGCTGCCTGAAGTGCAGGCGCGCCGCTATCGGGCGCTGGCGGTCAACCTCACCGACGACAAGGTGACGGTGGCGATGTCGGATCCTGCCGATCTGAGCGCACTGGATGCCATCGCTGCTCTCCTCAGCCCGCGCATCATGGTGCTGGCGGTGGCGCGGGAAGGGCAGCTGCTGGAGTATTTCGACCGCCTCTATCGCCGTACCCGCGAGATTGAGAGCTTCGCCGAACAGCTGCAAGAGGAGTATCAGGACTCCGGCTTCGAGCTGGGCTCCAGCAATCTGGGGGCCAATGACGAGGGGGAGGCGACGGTGGCCAAGTTGCTGCGCTCCCTGTTCGAGGATGCGGTGCAGGTGGGGGCGTCAGATATCCACATCGAGCCGGACGAGAAGGTGCTGCGCATTCGCCAGCGGATCGACGGCATCCTCCACGAGAACATCCTCAACGAGGTGCGGATCGCCCAGGCGTTGGTGCTGCGCCTCAAGCTGGTGGCGGGGCTCGATATCTCCGAGAAGCGCTTGCCGCAGGATGGCCGTTTCAACATGAAGGTGCGTGGTCGCGATGTGGATGTGCGGATGTCCACCATGCCGGTGCAGTATGGCGAGTCGGTGGTGATGCGTCTGCTGGATCAATCCTCCGGCATCCTGTCGCTGACCGAGACCGGGATGCCGCCTGAGATCCTGACCCGTTTCCGTCGTCAGCTCAAACGGCCACACGGGATGATCCTGGTGACCGGTCCGACCGGTAGCGGCAAGACCACCACCCTTTATGGCGCACTCTCCGAGCTCAACCAGTCCAGCAACAAGATCATCACGGTAGAAGACCCGGTGGAGTATCGTCTCTCCCGCGTCAATCAGGTGCAGGTCAACCCAAAGATCGGCCTCACCTTCTCCAACGTGTTGCGCTCCACCCTGCGTCAGGATCCGGACATCCTGCTGGTGGGTGAGATGCGGGACAACGAAACGGTGGAGATCGGTCTGCGTGGCGCCATCACAGGCCACCTGGTGCTGACCACCTTGCACACCAACGATGCGGTGACCAGTGCCTTGCGTCTTATCGACATGGGGGCGCCCGGCTATCTGGTGGCGAGCGCTCTGCGAGCGGTGGTCGCCCAGCGGCTGGTGCGGCGGGTATGTGAGCACTGCGTCGAGGAGAAGGCGCCGGACGAAGGGCAGGCCACCTGGCTTACCGTGCTCTCCGGCGAGGCGCCTGGCCAACACACCTATCACAAGGGCCGAGGTTGCCAGAGCTGCAACTTTACCGGTTATTCCGGCCGGATCGGGGTCTACGAGCTGCTTGAGCTGGATCAACCGATGATGGATGCCCTGCGCCGCAACGATGCGGAAGGGTTCGCCAAGGCGGCCCGTCAACACGAACACTACCGGCCGCTTGCCCTCACTGCCCTCGATTATGCCCGTCAGGGGATCACCTCGGTGGATGAGGTGCTGCGACTGGCCGAGGATCTGGGGTAAGCGATGGCTAACTTTGCCTACAAGGGGCGTGACAGCCAGGGTAACGCGACCAGTGGCGTGGTCGAAGCGGCCAACGAGATGGCGGCCGCCGAGCAGCTGATGCGCCGCGGCGTGATGCCCACCGAGCTCAAACCGGGCAAGGCCAAATCCGCTGCCATCGACTGGTCACTGTTGCTGGAAGGGGGCGTCAAGCTGGACGAGCTGGTGATCTTCAGCCGCCAGATGTATGCCCTGACCCGGGCCGGGATCCCGATCCTGCGCGCCATCGCCGGGCTGGAGGAGAGCACTCACAGCAAGCCGCTCAAGCGGGCGCTGCACTCGCTGGGGGAAGATCTCGGCAATGGTCGCCCGCTCTCCAGCTCGATGCAGGCGCACCCCAAGGTATTCAGCAGCCTGTTTGTCGCCATCATCCATGTGGGTGAGAACACAGGTCAGCTGGAAGAGGCTTTTTTGCAGCTCGCCAACTATTTCGAGCTGGAGCTGGAGACTCGCAAGCGGATCAAGACCGCGATGCGCTACCCCAGCTTCGTGATGATCGCCATCGGTATCGCCATGGTGATCCTCAATATCATGGTGATCCCGGTGTTTGCCGGCATGTTCGCCAAATTCGGGGTGGAGTTGCCGCTGGCGACCCGCATTCTGCTCGCTACCTCACACTTTTTTGTCAACTATTGGTGGCTGCTGCTCGCTATTCTGGCGGGGATGGTGTTCGGTTGGCGCCGCTGGGTTGCCACCACCAAGGGCAAGCTGACCTGGCACCGTTGGCAGCTCAAGTTGCCGATCGTCGGCACTATCATAGAGCGCTCCCTGCTGGCCCGTTTTGCTCGCAGTTTTTCCATGATGCTCAAGGCCGGCGTGCCGCTGAACACGGCGCTGACCCTGGTGGCCGATGCGGTGGATAACGCCTATATGGCGGGGCGGGTACGGGATATGCGCGCCGGTATCGAGCGGGGCGAGAGCCTGCTTCGCACAGCCAGCAGCAGCGGCCTGTTTACCCCGCTGGTGACGCAGATGATCGCTGTGGGTGAGGAGACCGGTCAGGTCGATGACCTGCTACACGAAGCGGCCGAGTATTACGAGCGGGAGGTGGATTATGACCTCAAGAGTCTCACCGCCCGCATCGAGCCGATTCTGATCGGGATCGTGGCAGTAATGGTGTTGATCCTGGCGCTGGGTATCTTCACGCCTATGTGGGACATGATGCGCGCAGTTCGCGGCAAGTAATCTTGCTGGAACTGGATATCTTCACGCCTGGGTGGTGGGACATGATGCAAGCCGTAAGAGACAAGTGAGCGGTGGAGTCGAGGGCTGGATGAACAGACAGACGCAGCAGGATGATCGCTGGCTGACCGGATATCGGCGGATCGCCGTGATCATCCTGTTGATGGTGATTGTGGCGACCCTGGTGCGCAGCTATCAGGGCCACCGGGAAGAGGCGCAGCAGCTCACTCTCACCTTGCTGGGGGAACAATTTGCCGAGCGGGCACAGCGTTTGCACGGCATTTGGCTCGATGAGCGGCGCCCGCAGACACTGCATGCCGCCGGCAAGGGGTGGCAGTTTGATGCCCGAGGGTGGCCCTTGGGGCTGGTGCCGCTGCAATCTCCTTCGGAAAATTGCCGTCAGTTGTGGCTGGCACTGATGGGTGAGACGAAGGGGGGCATGCCTCCCCTGCAGGTTCTGGCCCGCCCCGATGGCAGTGGTTGCGAGATGGGGTGGGATGGTTATTGGCTGATTTATCAGTTTTCTGACGGGCGGGTGATGAAAAAGCCTTGAATGAAACTAATCATATGACCCAACTACATGATTTTTTTGGGCCTGCATGAAATAATGTGGGGCATTACGGAGGGAGCATGACAATGAAACCAATGGCACCAACAATGCCGGAAAACGGGATGAGAAGACGGTCTGCCGGCTTTTCCCTCATTGAGCTGGTGATCGTTATCGTGATCCTAGGGATCCTGGCGGTGACTGCACTGCCGCGCTTTCTCGATGTGACTGACGAAGCGAAGAAGGCCAGCGTGGAAGGGGTCTCTGGCGGTTTTGCTACCGGCGTTTCGCTGGTGCGGGCGCAATGGGAGGCGGAAGGTCGCGCCAAACAGGACAGCCTCAATACCGTGCTCTATGACGGCAGCCGCTTCTATCTGACCACTCCGACCGATACCCAGATCAGCAACGGCGAGCTGTCGCCTGGCTATCCCATGGATACCGTTGCAAGCGGTAATCCCGATGTGGATCCCGCTAATCTGACCGCCGAACGTTGTCTCAATATTTGGGAGGGGTTACTGCAAAACCCGCCCAAGGCTACGGCCAGCTTCAATGAAGTGCGCGGTAGCGGCAATGACCTGAAATACTATGCCACAGTGAGCAGTAATGGACTGGATTCGGTCTGCCGTTACTATTTGGTCAATAGTTTGAGTAAGGGCAGTGATGGCAAGTATCAGGATCCGCAAGGCAAGACTGATGCATTTATGAGTTTCAGTTACCGTCCGGCGTCCGGTCAGGTGACCACAAATATTAATTAACAGAGGAAAGTGAAATGAAAAAACAGGCGGGTTTTACCCTGATCGAACTGGTTATCGTGATCATCATTCTGGGTATTCTGGCGGTCACCGCTGCACCCAAGTTCCTGAATCTGCAGGATGATGCCAAGAAGGCCGCTGCAGATGGTGTACTTTCGGGTATCAGTAGTGCAATGCAACTGGTTTACAGTAAATCTGCTCTTGAAGGGGAAGAGAAGGCTGAGAAAACAGATAATCCAGCGCCTTCAGTAGAATCTGCAGGGGGAGTTGTCGCCACTCACTTTGGGTATCCGACTGCAGCCTCGGCTGGCATTGAAAAGGCAATTAGCCTTGATGGAGCTTGGAAAGGTGAGATTCTTGATGATAAATCTACACCACCTACCTATCAATTCTATTCAACAGATAAGGATGGTAATGCAGTTAATAGTTCCCCTTGTGTAATCTACACCGAGGCCAGTAGTGCAACGGCTGCTGCCATGGTCAAAAAAGGTGAGGTTACTGGCGGTAAGTGTGCTTAAGCGGTTGATCAAAAGCGAGGCTTAAGCCTCGCTTTTACTATGACGGGCATGAATAATCCAAAACCTGCCACCAAAGGCTTTACCCTGATTGAACTGGTACTGGTGATCCTGTTACTCGGGATTCTGGCCGCCTTTGCCGTGCCCAAATGGCTGGGCAAAGGCGGCTTTGAAACTCAAACCGTACGTGACGAGCTGCTGACCCGCTTGCGGCTGGTGCAGACCGTCAATATGCATGAGCCCGCCAACCGCTGCACCCAGCTGGTGCTTGCCTCCCCCCATTTTGCCCACCGTACTTATGCAGCGTGTCCCGCCAGCGATGATCTGAGCAGTGGCTGGACCGACAATCTGCGCAGCCGTGGTCGGCTGGTGACCCCCTCTGCCGGTATGTCTATCTCCCTCAAGAACAGCAACAACTTCGTGTTGCGCTTCGATCAGATGGGCAGACCGCTAGGCAGCTGCGCCACCGGTTGTACCTTGCTGGTGAGTGATGGTCGCGAAACCAGCCGTATCCAGATTGAGTCAGAGGGATATATCCATGAGATCCCTTAAGCGTGGTTTCACCCTGATTGAGCTGATCGTTGGCATCGTGCTGCTGGCGGTGGCCTTGACCGGCATTTTGGGGTTGCTTATTAATCAGGCGCCGCAGGCGGTAGACCCGGTGCAGCAGGTACGCGCCGCCCAGCTGGCCCAGCGCCTCTCCGGCGAGATCTTGCAAAAGTCGTTTGATGAACATTCGGATCATAACGGTGGTCGTTATCGTTGTGGCGAGCAGGTGGCAGGGGTGACCATCTCTTCCTGCTCCACCAGTTATGGTCCGGATGGCGAGCCCGCATCCTATGCCTATAACGATGTGGATGATTTCGATACCGTAGGTAACTGGGTGGATGCCAACACGCTGACTCAGACTGCGATGGGAGTCAGCAGCGAGGAGTATCGCAACTATCAGGTGAAAATTGCGGTGAGTGGAGCCGATTTCAGCGACGGCACCTTCAAGAGTTGTGTCGCCCCCTGCTCTGTGGGCAAGCGTATTGATCTGCAGATCAAGCTACCGGATCAGAGTGTGTTCGACTTCTCCTTCTACCGGGGGAACTACTGATGGATCGCTCTGCTGTTGGGGGTTGCCTCTCTACCAGAATATCCGCGCCCCTAGCCAACTCCGGCGCCAGATTAAGCCTGGCGGCCAATCGAACCGACCGCAAACCTCGGGGTAACCGTGGCTTTACCCTGGTCGAGCTGGTGATGGTCATCCTGCTGCTCGGGATTATGGCGACCTTTACCAGCCAGTTTATCGGTATCGGTACCCAGATTTATGGCGATGCCAGCAGCCGTGAGCAACTGATGAGCGATGCCCGCTTCGCCATGGAGCGGCTTAACCGCGAATTGCGTGATGCGGTGCCGGGCTCGGAGCGGATCGAGACTACTGGCGGGACATGGGACGACACCGGTGCCTGTTTGCGGTTCTGGCCCATCAGCACCTCCAGCCGCTATCTGGCACTTAACCGCGCCATGTCTGGGAGCACGGCCACCCTTGAGCTGGTAATGGCGACCCCGGCTTCTGCTGCCAATCCGCTGGATGTGGATGCCACCGCCGTTAAAAAAGACGATCAGCTGATTGTATTCCCCGTGCCGGACAAAAATGTCAGTTCTCTTACGGCAGGCTGCGATTATGGCCGTTGTGTAGCCAGGGTTACCGATGTTCTGACACCCGTATCCGGAGCACAAACTATCCGCTATACCAGCACCGAGAGTCTGACTGGCCTCTCTCCCGGCAGCCGGGTCTACTTTGCCAACCAGCAGGTTCGCTACTGTGTGGAAGGAAACACGCTGACCCGTGCCACAGCCCCCATTGGAGCACCCTTACCTGCACAGGGCGTGTTGATGGCGGATTCCCTTCGTATTGGCACCTTCTATCGGGAAACCTCGGCGTTTAACGCCGAAGGGGAGTTTGGCATGCGCTTTGTCTTCGAGCGCAAGGGGGAGTCGGTCACCTTCAACCACAAGATAGAGGTGTTCAATGTGCCCTGATCCACAGGCTTTCGGACGGATGCGAGGCAGTGCCTTGATGATCGCCCTGTTTGTGATTGTGGTGATGGCACTGCTGGCGGCTGCCATGGGCCGTTTTCTGGTCGATAGCGGCGAGAAAAATACGGTGGAGGTGCGCAGCGTGCGGGCTCTGCTGGCCGCCCAGAGCGGGCTGGAAGTGGCTCTCTATCGGTTGTTCCCCAAGCGCACGCTTGCCCAACCGATCCCACCTGCGGTCTGTCTGGCAAGCAGCCCACTGAGCTTTGCCGGCAATCCAGGGCTGACCAACTGTCAGGCTGTGGTTCGTTGCGCCACGGTGCCGGTGACCTATAACGGATCTGTGACCAATGGCTATCGTCTCGAGAGTGTCGGAACCTGTGGCAGCTCGGACCTTAACAGTGCCAACCCGGATTTTGCCGTGAGCCGAACCCTGATGGTCGAAGCTTATGATGGAGGAGCGCCATGAATCGTGATGGCGATGATGTCGGTTGTGTTAGTCACTTCTGGCTGGAGTGGTTATCGCTGTTTCAGTGCAAGTCATTCGCCTGCACTTTGTACTGACGATCGATATTGCGGCAGATGATACAAGTGGAGAGGAAAGTGATGGATTTTAAATGGCTGGTTGGTTTATTACTTTTCTGCGGTACAGCTGTGGCGCAACAATATAATTTATCCATCAATCAATACCCACCATGTAATACCACATGGCAAAAGTCAGGAAATGTTTACACCTGTACTGGTGGTAATGGTCAGGTAACATTAAACGACGGTGATGTGATTGTCGCTAGTCAAGATTCAACGCTGAGTGCAGATGCCGGGATTTCTCTCACGAATAACAAGATTGGCAGTGCCTCAAGTAGAATAAACCTTAAGGCTAGTTTTGGTGGAATTGTATCCCAAGGATATCAAAACACCATATATGGTGATGTTTTAGCTGGTAGCTCAAATATTACACTGAACAATATCTACTTATACGGAAGTATTACTACCAGTGGGAACGTGTCACTAAACTCTGGAGTTGTTCAGGGAGATATCACCAGTAGTAGTAACTCTGTCAGTGTGACTAATGTGCAGTTATCAGGAGATATCAGTGCAAATAGTTCGTTGACGATATCTGGCGGAACTTATAGTGGTAATATTACCATGCGCTCAAATAATCCAGTGACGTTCAACTCAGTTAATATGACTAGTGGAAGTGTCTCTGGGGCTAGCTCTTTTAATGCAACAGGTAGCCAACTGGGATCTCAGGGAAGTCCTGTCATTATCTCGACCACATCAAATAATATCACTGTTACCAATTCTACGGTTTATGGCAATCTGACTGCTGCAACAAATAATGCCGGTGGGGTGGTGAATGTCAACAATAGCTCTGTGACCGGTACTTGCCTACCAGTGTCAAATCCGGTAAATGCTTGTGTCCCGGCACCTGTTGCCTTGTATCAGCTTGAAGAGAGTAAGTGGACTGGTGTTGCAGGAGAAGTCAAAAACGCTGTTGCTGATGTGCTACATGGTCGCGCCATGAGGGGCGCGAAAACCAATACTGTGTCGCCTGCATTACCTGCAAACGCGAATAATCTTGGCACTTGTGGTTATGGTGAGTTTACTGGCAGCAGTAATCAATATATTGAAGTGCCACATGACGCTCGCCTGTCATTTTTAAATCAGTTAACTGTTTCTGCTTGGGTATATCCGGTAAGTCTGCCATCGGCTGGAAATTTGTATTCTATCGTGTCAAAAGATGGCAACTATGAGTTTCATCTAGATAGTCAAGGCAGAGTGTTCTGGTATTGGGAAAGAAGTTCTGGCGTGAACCAGACACTGACAACAAACACCAGAATACCGTTAAATACATGGTCCCATATAGTCATTCGCTATGATGCAATGGCTGCTAACAATCAACGTCAAAAAATATATATCAATGGCGTCGCTGATACGGTTAAAGGTAATGATGCAAACTCATTAAGAACAAATACACAAAATTTGGAGATTGGCCGCGATTATATCGATAGTCGCAGCTTTAATGGACGAATTGATGAGGTTGCTATTTATGGTTTGGCCTTGTCTGACTCTCAGATAGCTGAGTTATATAGTCAACGTCATCCCTGTGGTGGCTCGACATTGATTTGTGAGACCGATAACTTCTCCCAGCCGCTCGGTGATAGGTGGGCCGTCAAGCAGAGTGCTGGCGGATTTATACCATCCATTACGGCAGACCGACGTTTACGGATGACCCAAGCCAGCACGGGACAAGCAACCTCCGCGACTTATCAGCGGTTATTTCCTGCTGCTGGCAATCTGGTGACGCTGACATTTAATCACTACGCCTATGGTGGCACGAGCACTGGTGCAGATGGCATGACAGTTGTGCTTTCTGACGCGTCGGTGACGCCACAGCCAGGTGCTGCTGGGGGGCCCTTGGGTTATGGCCATTATCAACCGAGTAACTCACCTGGATTTGCTGGTGGTTGGCTCGGATTTGGTTTGGATGAATATGGCAACTTCTCATCCTTTGGGGGGGGGGGAAGTGTGGGCTATCGCCCGCAATCGGTTGTCGTGCGTGGCTCGGGATCCAATTTTTCCGGATATAACTATCTGCGAGGCACCTGTAATAACGGAACTACCAATGTTAATACCAGTTGCTTGAGTCCAAAGGTAGATGGTAACGGTAGCGCCAACCATCGTTACCGTCTGACGATTGATTCACGAACCAGTGGGCGAGCGATGGTCAAAGTAGAGCGTGATACGGGAAACGGGTTTACCTCTCTTATCGATTCGTTTGATGCGCTGGATCCTGCATTGGGCCAAAGTCCATTACCGCAAGACTTTTATGTGTCATTGACAGGTTCTACAGGTGCCCTGACCAATATTCACGAACTCGATAACGTAGAAATATGTGCGCTGAAATCAAGAGAGGTAGGCGTTCAGGTAGATCATTTCGAGTTGCAGTACTCGGGTCAACCTCTGACCTGCAATCCGGAAGAGATCACTATCAAGGCGTGTGCAAATCCAGATTGCAGTCTGCTGATTACCGAACAAGTTGCTGTTTCCTTGTTGCCACAGAGTCTCCAGGATGGTGGTTGGTACCCATTGTCTGGTGCCAGCAATGTGAATGGCAATACGGTGACCTTTACCGGTGGAACGGGCAAAGTTTTGTTGCGTAACAATACTCAGACCCAAGTGACGTTGGGCGTGAACAATTCCGTTCCTGCTGTCAAACCACTGAGTGAAACCTTGTGCAAAGCTGGGGCCGGGACTCCCAGTACCGCAGCCTGTACCCTGAACTTTGCCGATAGCGGTTTCTTCTTTGATGTGCCTGATACTTATTCCAACCAGCCTCAGGATGTGACTATCAGTGCGGTCAAAAAAGACGACATTACCAAGCAATGTGTGCCCGGATTTACCGGCGTGAGGTCTGTCGGCTTTTGGGGAACGTACAACAATCCAAATACCAATAGCTTTGGTAGCAAGATCTCCATCGATGGCAACGCCATTGCAACTTATGCCGGCAGTGTTTCTTCACCAACACCAACCACCCTCAACCTGACTTTTGATACTCAGGGTAAAGCGACCTTGAAAAAAGTGACCTACCCGGATGCGGGTCAGATGCAGCTTTCAGCCAGTCATAATGGCAGTGGTGAGACGGCAGGTCTGGTTATGACGGGGTCCGACACGTTTGTGACACGTCCTGTCGGCTTGTGTATAACCCCTCCGCAAGGGGTCTGCGCGGCTGGTGACAGCAGTTGTCCAGTATTCAAAAAAGCAGGGGAAACGTTCCTGGTAGATATCAAGGCGATGGCCTGGGAGTCGGCCAATGATGGGGATATCTGCGTAGGGAATCAGACTACGCCCAACTTTGCCCTGCCCAATATTGCTCTGGGCAGTACGCTGGTGGCACCCAATCCGGGCACCAATGCAACGCTGGGTACTACCACCTATAGCCATGTGGCTGCGGCCAACAGTGCCAATAACGTTAGCCAGACTGTGAGCGAGGTGGGAGTGTTCCGGATGACGGCGACGCCACCAGCCAATGGCTACTTCAATTACACCATCCCATCAGCCCAGAGCCAGCCGGTGGGTCGCTTCATACCCTGGGATTACAGTTTGAGTAATGGTTTTATCACGCCTGCCTGCAATGCCTTTACATACATGAGCCAGCCCTTTGCCAGCGGTTTTGTCCTCACTGCACGCAATCTGCAGAAAGGGACGACACAGAACTATAAGGGGGCATTCGCTAAAGGTGTGGCTGAGATGGTGGCGGCTAATGCTTTGGATGGCATCGCGCGTGACAAGCGTATTACACTATCTCCCTCGCTCAGCTGGGCAAGTGGTATTGCGAGCGTTAATCAGCAGTCACCTTTCGGGCTGAATACCCGCTTTGATCGTGCAGCGAGTCCAGAAGCACCTTTCGCCACGTTGAGCTTTGGTATCAAAGTCGATGATAAGGATGGCGGCAATACACTGTTGGCTAATCCAAATATGAATACTGCTGTCGCTGGGACATGTTCCGGATCGGGATGTAATGCGGTGCTGCTGGGTACTCAAAAGCTGTTGTACGGCCGCCTGCAGGCTGGTACGGCGGCCGGCCTGGCCTCGGCGCCGCTGGCCATTCCACTGCAGATGCAATATTACGAAGGGGGCAACTGGCTGCAAAACAAGGAAGATAAATGTACCCAGCTCTCTTTGGCCAATCAGGGGTTCATTTTCCTCAATCCGAGTCACACCTTTGATGCGGCGACTCGCGAGCTGAATCTGGGAGCAGGTCGCAAGATAAAGCTGGGGTTGGGCAGTTCGGCACCGGGTGGGGATGCTGCACTGGCGAAAGATGGGGAGATCCTGTTCCACTTTGCCAAGCCGGACATCTCGGTGCGCATCCCCTACAAGGTCGAATTGGCAAAACAGCCGTCGCAGCCCCTCTGGTTGTCTGACCCAACGAGTGCCAATGACGGCAACCTGCAAGGTGAGGCCATTTTCGGCTCCAGCCGGGGTAATGACAGAATTATTTATCGGCGCGAAGTATTGCAGTAATTGATGTGTAAGGGGGGTTGGCTCAACAGCATCCCCCTAAATCCTTGTTTATTAGTGTTTGCAAGCGTGTGCGAGTGAGTGATGACTCGCATTTTTGTCGCGCCTGATTGATTGGCGACAGTTTGAGCGCTTGCCCATTGGGGTGGGCATTGGTAAAGTTAGCCGGTTTTCTGCACCTCCAAATTCTTAGGATTTCCCGTAGCCATGTTCAAAAAGCTCAGAGGCGTCTTTTCCAACGATCTGTCGATCGATTTGGGAACTGCCAACACCCTGATCTATGTAAAAGATCAAGGGATCGTCCTTAACGAACCCTCAGTTGTCGCCATTCGCCAAGAGCGCGGGAACGCCAAATCGGTCGCTGCTGTCGGTCATGCCGCCAAGCAGATGCTGGGCCGTACCCCGGGCAACATTTCCGCAATCCGCCCGATGAAAGATGGCGTGATCGCCGATTTCTACGTGACCGAGAAGATGCTGCAGCACTTCATCAAGCAGGTTCACGACAACAACTATTTCCGCCCCAGCCCGCGCGTGCTGGTGTGTGTACCGTGCGGTTCAACCCAGGTTGAGCGTCGCGCCATCAAGGAGTCCGCACTGGGCGCCGGTGCCCGTGAGGTCTACCTGATCGACGAGCCTATGGCTGCTGCCATCGGTGCCGGCCTGCCGGTGTCCGAAGCGACCGGCTCCATGGTGGTTGATATCGGTGGTGGTACCACTGAAGTGGCCATCATCTCCCTGAACGGTGTGGTCTACTCCCAGTCCGTCCGTATCGGTGGCGACAAGTTTGACGAGGCGATCATCAGCTACGTTCGTCGCAACTACGGCAGCCTGATCGGTGAAGCCACTGCCGAGCGCATCAAGCACGAGATCGGCTCCGCCTATCCGGGCGAAGAGGTGCGCGAGATTGAAGTCCGTGGCCGCAACCTGGCTGAAGGTGTACCGCGCAGCTTCACTCTCAACTCCAACGAAATCCTGGAAGCGCTGCAAGAGCCGCTGTCCGGTATCGTGGCTGCCGTCATGGTGGCGCTGGAGCAGTCTCCGCCGGAGCTGGCTTCCGACATCTCCGAGCGCGGCATGGTGCTGACCGGTGGTGGCGCACTGCTGAAAGATATCGACCGTCTGCTGATGGAAGAGACCGGCATTCCTGTCGTCGTGGCCGAAGATCCCCTCACCTGTGTGGCCCGTGGCGGCGGCAAGGCGCTGGAGCTGATCGATATGCACGGTGGCGATCTGTTCCACTACGAATAAGACCCAAAGCCGGCCAGCGTGCCGGCTCTTTTTTGACGACCCATGAAACCCATTTTTGGTAGAGGCCCTTCGCTTCAGTTACGGTTGTTTCTCGCCGTCATCATCTCCATCGCTGCCATCGTCGCGGATTCCCGCTTCGGTGTGTTTACCCACGTCCGCGTCTACCTCAGTTCGTTAGTCAGTCCCCTGCAATACATGGCCAATGCGCCGGGTACCCTGCTCGACACCATGTCGACCCAGGTGCAGACCCGCGCCGATCTCATCGAGCAGACCAAACAGCAGGAGCAACAGCTGTTTACCCTGCGTGCCCGTCTGCTCAAAATGGATCAGCTGGAACACGAGAACCAGCGGCTGCGTGAGCTGCTGGGTTCGCCGGTGCACAAGGAGTCCCGCAAGATGGTAGCCGAGCTGCTGTCGGTGGATTCCGACCCCTTCAGCCATCAGGTGCTGATCAACAAGGGGGCGCTGGATGGCGTCTACAACGGTCAGGCGGTGATCAACGATCAGGGTGTGATTGGTCAGGTGCTCCACGTGGGCTCCACCACCAGTCGCGTGCTGCTGATCACCGACTCCAGCCACGGCATTCCGGTGCGGGTACTGCGCAACGACTTGCGCGCCATTGCCTCCGGCAGTGGCGAGCTCGACAAGCTTGAGCTGCGCAACCTGCCGCGCAACACCGATATTCAGGTGGGTGACCTGCTGGTTACCTCGGGTCTGGGTGGCCGTTTCCCGGAAGGCTATCCGGTGGCGACTGTGACCCGCTCCGAGTATGTGGAAGGCAAGCCCTTCGCCCAGGTCGAGGCCAAGCCGCTGGTGGAGCTGGACAGACTGCGTTATCTGCTGCTGCTGTGGACCGACAAGAAGCCTGAGGTACATGATGAGGATGGCGAACGGGCGGCTCCCGCTGCGTCCGCCGCAGGAGCCACCCGCTAATGCTAGAACCCGCCAGCGGCAGGATCTGGATCTGGATCTCGATCCTGCTGGCCTTGAGCCTGTCGATCCTGCCGCTTCCTTTTGAATTTGACCCCTTCCGCCCGGACTGGCTGGCCATGGTGCTCATCTACTGGGCGCTGGCCTTGCCGCACCGGACCAACGTCGGCACCGCCTGGGTGGCGGGCCTGCTGCTGGATGTGCTGCTTGGCAGCACCCTCGGCGTGCGGGCGATGGCGATGGCCATCACCACCTATCTGGCGGCCTTCCAGTTCCAGAAGATCCGCAACTTCTCCCTCTGGCAGCAGGCGCTGATCATCGGTGGCCTCTCGCTGGTGGGTAAAATGACGGTATTCTGGGCCGAGCATCTGTTCAGCCAGGCCAGTCTCAACTTCTCCTACTTTTGGTCGACGTTGACGACGATGCTAATATGGCCCTGGGTGTTTCTGGTGCTGCGCAAGGTGCGGCGCCGCTTCAATATCAGGTAAATATGAACAAAAACAACGAACCACAACTCTATCTCGCCTCGGCTTCTCCCCGTCGCCGTGAACTGCTGACCCAGATTGGCTACCGCTTCGAGGTGCTGAAACTGGATGTGCCCGAGCAGCGGGAAGAGGGTGAAAAGGCGCAGGATTATGTCTGCCGCCTCGCCCGTGACAAGGCGATGGCGGGCGTGGCGTGTGCGCCGACGGCGTTGCCGGTGCTGGGTGCCGACACCATAGTGGTGCTGGGCGACCGGGTACTGGAGAAACCGTCCGACCTGCTGGATGCCAAAGATATGCTGGAGTCCCTCTCCGGCAAAGTGCATCAGGTGATGACGGCGGTGGCGCTGGCCAGCAAGGATCGTTGTGACGTGCGTCTGGTCACCACCAACGTGGCGTTTCGCAAGCTGGACGAGGCCGAGATCGAGGCCTACTGGCAGACCGGTGAGCCCTGTGACAAGGCCGGGGCTTATGGCATTCAGGGTATTGCCGGCAAGTTTGTCAGCCGCATCGAAGGGAGCTATAGCGCCGTGGTCGGCCTGCCCCTGCTGGAGACAGACTTGCTGATCAAGCATCATCTGGAACAGCTCAAATAATTTCCCGTCAGCTGTGCTCTGCTGCGTTTCTCCCTTGCGCGCGTTGTACCGGATTGGCTCTATAGAATTCAAAACTGGAACAGGCAAGGTTACTTATGTCGGTAGAACTGCTGGTTAACGTTACCCCCTCCGAAACCCGGGTCGCTCTGGTCGAAAACGGTCTGCTGCAGGAAGTGCATGTAGAGCGTCAGGCCAAACGCGGCATCGTGGGCAATATCTACAAAGGCAAGATCAGCCGGGTACTCCCGGGCATGCAGGCGGCCTTCGTCGATATCGGCATGGACAAGGCGGCCTTTTTGCATGCCTCCGATATCGTCCCCCACACCGAGTGTGTGGCGGTGAAGGAGAAGGAGCAGTTCCAGGTCGGCAACATCGCCGAGCTGGTGCGTCAGGGGCAGGACATCATGGTGCAGGTGGTGAAAGATCCGCTGGGCACCAAGGGGGCCCGTCTCACCACCGACATCACCCTGCCATCCCGCTATCTGGTCTTTATGCCGGGCAGTGCCCACGTCGGCGTCTCCCAGCGTATCGAGTCGGAAGCCGAGCGCGAGCGCCTCAAGCGCACCGTGGCCGGTTATGTGGACGAGCTGGGTGGCTACATCATTCGCACCGCCGCCGAAGGGGTGGGGGAGCAGGAGCTGGAGCAGGATGCAGCCTTCCTTAAGCGTCTGTGGCGCAAGATCCTCGAGCGCAAGCAGAAGTATCCACCCTGCAAGATCCTCTACGAGGATCCCAGCCTGGCATTCCGGGTGGTGCGCGACTTCGTCGGTGCCGAGCTCGACAAGATCCGCGTTGACTCCCGCCAGAGCTTCGATCAGCTCAAGCGCTTCACCGAAGAGTACGTGCCGGAGCTGGCCAGCAAGCTGGAGTACTACCCCGGCGAGTCGCCCATCTTCGATCTTTACGACGTGGAGAACGAGATCCAGCGGGCGCTGGAGCGCAAGGTGGAGCTGAAATCCGGCGGCTACCTCATCATCGACCAGACTGAAGCCATGACCACGGTGGATATCAACACCGGCGCCTTTGTCGGCCATCGCAATCTGGAAGAGACCATCTTCAACACCAACGTCGAGGCGACGGCGGCCATCGCCCGCCATCTGCGCCTGCGCAACCTCGGTGGCATCATCATCATCGACTTCATCGACATGCAGTCGGAAGATCACCGCCGTCGGGTGCTGCACAGCCTGGAGCAGGCGTTGTCCAAGGATCGCGCCAAGACCAACGTTAATGGCTTCTCCCAGCTCGGCCTGGTGGAGATGACCCGCAAGCGCACCCGCGAGAGTCTGGAGCATGTGCTCTGCTCCGAGTGCCCCGAGTGCAAGGGGCGCGGCCGGGTCAAGACGGTGGAGTCGGTCTGCTTCGAGATCCTGCGGGAGATCATCCGGGTCAATCGTGCCTATGATGCGGATCAGTTCACCGTCTACGCAGCCCCGGCCGTGGCCGACTACCTCCATGGCGAGGAGTCCCACAGTCTGGCTGAGCTGGAAGTGTTCATCGGCAAGCAGGTGCGGGTAGTGAGCGAACCCCTCTGCGGTCAGGAGCAGTTCGACGTGGTGATGATGTAATTGGTCTATCGCTGGCTGAGTCGGGGCTGGTTGGCCCTGGGGGTCCTGTTCGTACTGATGGCCATGCTGGTCACCTTGGTACGGGTCGGGGGCCCTTTGCTGAATCAATACCGGGAGAGTCTGATCCACACTCTGCTGGGCAATTCACAACTCAAGGTCAGCGTGGAGCAAGTGGGGCTGGACTGGACACAGTCCGGGCCCGCCCTCGAACTGCAGCAACTCGCCATCGCCCCGGATTCGGGGCGTTTTGCCGTACAGCTCGGCAAAGCCTGGGTGCATCTCGACTTCTGGCGCACCATTAACGAGCTCAAGCCGGTGTTTGGCGAGCTGATCCTGAGCGATGGCGATATCACCATCGACTTGCGCCAACCGGCTGACGAGAGCCCCTCCGGCGATCCCCAGCAGGGCGCCCTGCTGCGCTTTCTGCTGACCCAGCTCTCTACCTTCGATGTGCACAACACCCGTCTCAGCGTCACCACGGCGTTAGGCGACATGCGGGCGCTCGATATCGCCCAACTGCGCTGGCAGAACCGTGGCAAGCGCCATCAGGGGGTCGGCAAGGCTTACCTCATCAACGGGGTGGGCGAGAGCACCCTCGATCTGATTCTGGATGTGGACGCCCCGACTGCCCGGCTCGATCGCCTCAAGGGGCAACTCTATCTGGGGGCCCGCCAGCTCGATATCACCCCGACCCTGGCCAAAATCCATGCGGGCGAACCCAAGGTTGCCGGTCAGCTCGACTTCCAGCTCTGGAGCGAGTTTGACAGCGGCAAGCTGGGCAATACCCTGCTGGCGTTTGGCAACAATTACCTGATCTGGAAGGATCCCAAGAAAGGGGAGATGCACCGCTTCGGCCTCGATGGCGGCAAGATCCAGCTGCGCCGTGAGGGCACCGACTGGCAACTGGCGAGCCATAACGTCACCTTCAAGCTGGATGGCAAGCCCTGGTTGCAGAGCCGCTTGCAGCTGGAGCGGATCGGGGATCGGGTGCAGGGCTATCTGCCCAGCATAGAGTTCGACAAGATCACCCAGATCAGTCAGCTGGTCTCGGCGCTCTACCCCACACTCTGCGAGACCCTGCGCCAGACCAATCCGCAGGGTTCGGTGCAGGAGCTGACGCTGCTGGCCAATGCCGATTGGCAGGATCTCTCCCTCAGTGGCCGCTTCAGCAAGGTGCGCCTCAAGGCGTGGCAGGATATACCCGGGATGCAGGATCTCAACGGCGAGTTCTGGCTTACCCCGACCGGCGGTAGCGCCAGATTGGCGCTGGCGAACGACAAGGTGGATCCCGCCCGTCACTTCAAGGAGCCAATCCCGGTCGACCACTTCTCGGCCCGCCTCGACTGGTGGCGCGAGGAACAGGGCTGGGTGCTCTACGGGCAGGATATCGCGCTGGATAACCCGGATCTGACCCTGGCCAGCCGTTTCCGCCTCGATTTGTTCGAGCACCCTTTCCTGGCCCTGACCGGCCGCATCGATGTGAAGAACGCGGGCCATGCGGATCGCTACTTCCCGCTGCAGGCGATGGACAAGGGGCTGGTGGATTACCTGAGCGGCGCCATCAAGGGGGGCAAGGCCAAGGGGGCCGACCTGCTCTGGTATGGCGAGTTCAGGGACTTTCCCTACGACAACGGCAAGGGCATCTTCCAGGTGGCTGTGCCCCTCGAGCGGGCCACCTACGAGTTCTTCCCCGGTTGGCAACCGCTCACCGACCTGCAGATCGACCTGTTGTTCCAGAATGCCGGTCTCGATATGCGCAGCCGATCCACCAAACTCGGCAAGGCGAGCTCCGACTCGGTGCATGCCTGGATCCCGGATCTCTCCCCCGGTGCCCACCTCTATGTGGATGCCAAGGTGCAGGGGGAGGGCAAGGCCATCAGCGACTACCTGCAGGACTCTCCGCTGGGCAGTTCGGTAGGTCAGGCGCTGCGAGAGATCGAGATCCGCGGCCCGATGGCAGGATCGGTCAAGCTCGATATTCCTCTCGATGGCGAGAGCGAGGTCAAGGCGAGCGGCGATGCCACCTTCAGCAACAACAAGGTGCGGGTCGCCAGTCTGGATCTGCCGCTGGAGAAGGTGCAGGGGCGGCTTGAATATGACAACCAGCAGACCCGTTTCAACAACCTCAAGGCGAGCCTGTGGAACCAGCCGCTGACCCTCGACTATCAGGGGCGCCAGCATCCGGATCACTATCAGGTCGACCTCGATTTCAAGGGGCAGTGGGATAGTCGCCGCCAACCCGCCGCCATCTCTTCATTCGGCATTCTCAACGGCCGCAGTAACTGGGGCGGCAAGCTCGGGTTGACCCTGCCCGACAGCAAGCCGTTCAGTTTCCAGCTGGCGCTCGACTCCAACCTGCAGGGGATGGCGCTGGATCTGCCGCTGCCGCTGGCCAAGAGTAGCGCCAGCCGGCTGCCGCTCAAGGTGATTGCCCGTGGCCGGGATGGCAGCGCCGACATTCGCGCCGTACTGGGGGCTGATGTGGATATGCAGACCCGGCTGGTCTACGGCGAAGGGGTGCCTTATCTCAGCCGGGTGCGGGTCGATGTGGGTCAGCCGGGCGCCCGGGTGCTGCGCGATGCCCCCATGCTGCTTGCCATCAACCAGCAGGAGGCCGATGTCGGCGGCTGGCTGGCGCGACTCAAGCAGTGGCTGCCAGCGCAGAACCAGACCGGCAATGCGGTGGTCGGCCCCGCCTTCCTGCCACAGGAGTGGTGGGTGGATGGGCAGCTGGCTCGCGCCTATATCGGCAGTGCCACCCTCAAGGCGGCGCGTTTCACCGTGGGGCCGACCAATCAGGCGACCGAGGTGATGATCGATAGCCCCGATGTGATGGGGGTGATCCGCCTGCCCGTAGTGGCCAATCGGCCGGTGGATGCCAAGTTTGCCCGCATCTACTGGTCCGGCAAGAGTTCGGATCTCAGCCCGGATCCCGATGCGAAGCAGGATAATGCCATCATGGCCTCCATCCCCTGGCTGACATTCAGCTGTGTCGATTGCCGCTTTGGCGCATTGCCGCTCGGCGAAGTGAAAGGGGAGCTGGTGCCCGGCGCCAACAAGGTGACCCTCAAGGGGCTGGATGTGCGGCTGGCGGGGAGTCAGCTCACCGGCAGCGTCGACTGGCTGGCCGATGGCAACCGGATGCAGACCCGCACCCGTGGCAAGCTGACCAGCAACAACAGCGAGCTGCTGCTCAAGCGGCTCGGCTACACCTCGCCCATCGGCGATGCCCCCGGCTCCCTCGCTTTTGATCTGAACTGGCAGGATGTGCCCTATCGCCCGAGCCTGCCGACTCTGGGGGGAAGTGCCAACTATCAGCTGGAGGGTGGCACCCTGCGGGAGGTCAACGACAAGGGAGCACGGCTGCTCTCCCTGCTCAGTCTCGACTCCCTGCTGCGCAAGCTGCGGCTCGATTTTCGCGATGTGTTCGACAAGGGCTTCTACTTCGAATCCATGTCCGCCTCTGCCACCATCAAGCAGGGGCAGGTCAGCAACGATGATTTCTATATGAAGGGGGCGGCAGGCAACCTGCGCGGCGAGGGGATCGCCGATCTGGTGCGCTGGCGGCTCGACTACGAGCTGAGTTTTTCCCCCAATCTGGGGGGCACCCTGCCGGTGGTGGCGGCTTTCTCCATCACGCCGGTCACGGGTCTCTATGTGCTGGCCCTCTCCAAACTGCTGGAGCCGGTAGTGGATGTGGTGACCCGCATCGATTTTCGCATCTCGGGCCCGCTCGACGCACCCAAGCTGATCGAGGCGGGGCGAGATCGCGCACGCATCAAGCTCAACCAGCAGCAGAAAGAGGCGGTTGACGCCGTTGCCCCCGGCCTGCCGACTCAAGAGGTGACCCCTTTCCTGCTGAGCCCCAAACACGCGGGGCCCGCTCAGCGCTGAACGAGCGGCACGACACCATCACAAGGAGTGAGCCATGATCCGACATATCCTGCTGATCGCCTTCAAGCCGGGCACCCAGCCTGCCCAGATAGATGCGGTGCGTAACGCTTTTCTCGCCATTCCCCATCAGGTCAGCGGCGTGACCGCCGTGGAGTGGGGGGAGAATGACAGCCCGGAGGGGAGGGATGGTGGCTTTACCCACAGCGTACTGATGACCTTCGCCGACGAAGCGGCCCGCCAGCGCTATCTGCCCCACCCGGATCACGATGCCCTCAAGGCCATCTTCCGCCCGGTGCTGGAGCGCATCATAGTGCTGGATTACACCCTGCAGCCCGGGGATGCTGTCACCGTCTGATGGCCCAAGCGACAAGGAGAACGTCATGTGGTTAGCCGCAATACAGTTGGTATCAGGTCGTCACTGGCAGGATAACCGGGAGCAGATCGTCGCCGAGCTGGCGGCCTTGCCCAAAGAGCGGCCGCTACTGGTGCTGTTGCCTGAGAACTTTGCCCTGTTTGGCGAACGGCAGGGTTATCTGGATGGGGCCGAGGCCATAGGTGAGGGCCCGCTCCAGCAGCAACTGGCTGAATGGGCCCGCGATTATGGCATCTGGCTGGTGGCCGGGGCTATGCCGACCACCATCGCAGATTCCGATCATATCCACACCAGCTCGCTGGTGTTTGACCCCAGCGGTGAGCTCAGGGGCCACTACCACAAGATCCACCTGTTCGACGTGGATGTGGCGGATAATCACGGTCGCTACCGTGAGTCCGAGACCTTCAGCCCGGGGGAGGCGCCTGTGTTGGTGGACTCTCCCTTTGGTCCCCTCGGCCTCTCGATCTGTTATGATTTGCGCTTTCCCGAGCTCTACCGCCAGTTGGCCCGTGCCGGTGCCCGCGTGCTGCTGGTACCCGCCGCCTTTACCGCCGTGACCGGCGAGGCGCACTGGGAGCCGCTGCTGCGGGCTCGCGCTATCGAAAACCAGTGCTACGTAGTCGCTGCCAATCAGGGCGGCACTCACGAGACAGGGCGCCAGACCTGGGGCCACAGCATGGTGATCGACCCCTGGGGTCGGGTGCTGGCGAGCAAAGAGTCTGGGCGCGGCACTGTGCTGGCGCAGATGGAGCCCGGGCTTATCGATGAATTGAAATGTACCATGCCAGTGCTGCAACACGCCCGTTTGCTCTGATGGTGTGGTGAAAAATTGAAACGCAGCCGTTTGCCCGTGCTGGAGCATGCCCGTTTGTTGTGATGGTGCGGCTTGTTGCCAACCCGTCGGCAAGACGATTTAAAACAGCTCGTTACGAGAGTGGAGAAAAAGATTGAGTCTATTGAGCCAGGTTAGTGCCTCCCTGTTGGCCCCGAACGACCTCGACGAAGGGCGCCTGCAGCAGCTGCTCGGCAGCCTGATGAGCCATCAGGTCGAGTTCGGCGATCTCTATTTCCAGCGCAGCTGGCACGAGTCCTGGATGCTGGAAGATGGCATCGTCAAGGATGGCAGCTACAACATCGATCAGGGGGTCGGGGTGCGTGCCGTCAGCGGCGAGAAGACCGGCTTCGCCTACTCGGACGAGCTGAGCCTGCTGGCGCTGCAACAGTCGGTGACTGCCGCTCGCGGCATCGCCGCTGCCGGTGCTCACGGCAAGGTGAAGGCATGGGCCCGCACCGAAGCGAACCTGCTCTATCCGGCCATGGATCCGCTGCAGACCCTCGACAAGCACCAGAAGATCGCCCTGCTGGAGCAGATGGACAAGTTCGCCAGAAGTCTGGATCCCGCTATCAATCAGGTGATGGCCTCCATCAGCGGCGTTTACGAAGAGGTGCTGGTGGCAGCCACCGACGGCACCCTGGCCGCGGATGTGCGCCCGCTGGTGCGTCTGTCGGTGACCGTGATCGCCGAGAAGGGTGATCGCCGCGAGCGTGGCAGTGCCGGTGGCGGCGGCCGCTTTGGTTACGACTGGTTCCTCGAACTGGACGGGCTGGAGAGCCGCGCCTTTGGCTATGTGCGTGAAGCTGTGCGTCAGGCGCTGGTCAATCTGGAAGCCATCGACGCGCCAGCCGGTACCATGCCGGTGGTGCTGGGCTCCGGCTGGCCCGGCGTGCTGCTGCACGAGGCGGTGGGCCACGGTCTGGAGGGGGATTTCAACCGCAAGGGATCTTCCGCATTTGCTGGCCGCATCGGCGAGCAGGTGGCCTCCAAGCACTGTACCATCGTCGATGATGGCACCCTGCCGGGTCGGCGCGGCTCCGTCTCCATCGATGACGAGGGGACACCGGGTGGCTACAACGTGCTGATCGAGAACGGTATCCTCAAGGGGTATCTGCAGGACAAGCAGAACGCCCGTCTGATGGGGGTGCCGCTGACCGGCAATGGGCGCCGCGAATCCTACGCCGCCATGCCGATGCCGCGCATGACCAACACCTACATGCTGGCGGGTCAGTACGATCCGGCCGAGATCATCGCCTCGGTGAAGAAGGGCATTTATGCCCCCAACTTCGGCGGCGGTCAGGTGGACATCACCTCCGGCAAGTTTGTCTTCTCCGCCTCCGAGGCCTACCTCATCGAGGATGGCAAGATCACCGCTCCCATCAAGGGGGCGACCCTGATCGGCAACGGCCCCGAAGCGATGAGCCAGGTCTCCATGGTGGGCAGCGATCTTGCGCTGGATCGCGGTGTCGGCATCTGCGGCAAGGAGGGACAGAGCGTGCCGGTCGGTGTCGGCCAGCCCACCCTCAAACTGGACCAGCTCACCGTGGGTGGCACTTCGTAGGTTTTGGTTAGCCGCGCAACGGCGTAACCCGACGCATTCAAACCCCGGCCCTTGCCGGGGTTTTGCTATTCAGGGGATCGCAGACAACAAAAAGCCCCGGTCGTTGGACCGGGGCTGGCGGGTTATTCGGTATCAGTTGACGGATATGGCGCGGGCGTCGATGAAATAGCGAGCGTTACCCTGTTTGTCGATCTGGATTTTGGCAACCAGCTGCTCTTGATCTTTATATTCCCAGCGTTGCTCGATCTTGGCGAGGGATGGGCTCGCAATCCCAACCACGTTCAGGTACTCGTGAAACAGGCTATGGCTCCCTATTTCGGTCAGCATCTTGTCCATCTGCATACTCTCCTGAAGTTGAGTGGGTATTCATCAACAAACCTATCAGCGTCCATCTGAATACAGTCTGTATGAAAAACAAACTAACTCATTTGTGTGTCAATAACATGATCAGGGACAAGATCAGTGCAGATCGTCAGGGACTTTTTGATACCGTTTTCAATCAGAGCCGGTGGGCTTCTGCGGCAACTGATCAAACGTGCCGGAAGCCTTCGGTAGCGCCGGTGCGGTTTGCACGGCTTGGCCGTTGTGGAAGACCGGATCCTGCGCCACTTCCTTGATGCCGTTGATGCAAAACTGCATACCCATGCAGACCAGCAGGAAGCCCATGATGCGGGTCATGGCATCGATGCCGGTGGCGCCCAGGATCTTGCAGACCGGATCCGCCAGCTTCAATACCCCCCAGCTGATCAGGCTCATCAGGGCAAACGCCGTTACTACACCGGCGTAGATGGTGAGGCGGTTGTACTCGTCAGGCAGCTCGGCAATCTGGGCTGCCCCGCTTATTACCAGTGCCATGGTACCTGGCCCGCACATGCTGGGCATGGTGAGCGGTACGAAGGCAATGCTCTGGTTGATATCGACCCCGCTCTGCTGGCTGGGGGCGGGGAACAGCATGCGAAAGCCGATAAAGCCGATGATGAGGCCACCGGCCAGACGCAAGCCCGGAATGGAGATCCCGAACAGATCCAGGATCGAGGATCCGATAAAGAAGGTGATGCAGAGGGTGCAGAACAGATAGATGGCGGCCAGATTGACCTGACGGCGCACGTGTTCGCGCGACATCCCCTTGCTCAGTCCCAGCAGCAGGGTGGCCGTGGTGGGCGGGTTGACCATGGGCAGCAGCGCCAGCAAGGTGAGTAATACGACCTGAAAGAACATCTTGAGCCTCGGATAAAGAGTTGGAAGCCATGGGGCGATGCGGGTGGCAGGCCCCAGAGGGAGGCTATCTTATGCTGGCGAAACTGAACATAAGCAGTACAAAAAAGCCCCGGCAGATGCCGGGGCGTGTTGTTCGGGTCAGGCCGCTTGCGGTGCTTGCTGTTGCCGGATGGCCCGTTGCTGGAACCAGAGCCAGAGACCGATGGCGAAACCCAGCACCGACAGGCTCACTACATAGTGGGAGGGGGCCAGCATGTCGCTCTTCATCCAGAGGGTCACCGCCATCGGGGTGAGGCCGCCGAAGATGGCGTAGGCCACGTTGTAGGAGAATGACAGACCGGAGAAGCGCACCACCGGCGGGAAGGCGTTGACCATCACGTAAGGCACGGCGCCGACAATCCCGACCGCAAAGCCCGCCAGCATATAGAGCGGCACCAGCTGGCTCGTACCGGCCGCCAGACCGTGATAGAAGGCGTAGCTGGAGCCCGCCAGCAGCAGGGAGCCGAACATGAAGGTGAGACCGCTGCCCAGCAGGTCGATCAGCCGACCATAGACGATGCAGCCGAGTGTCAGGGCCACGATGGCCAGCGAGTTGGCGGTCAGGGCGTCGGCCGGGCTGATGCCATAAACCTTCTGCAGATAGGTGGGGGTCATCAGGATCACCACCACGATACCGGCGGAGAGCAGCCAGGTGAGCAGCATGGAGACCACCACGCTGCTCTTGTGGTTGCGCAGTACCGACTTGAGGGGGAGTTCGTCAGCCAGGGTCTTGTTGGCTTTCATCTCGGCGAAGACCGGGGTCTCGTGCAACCAGCGACGCAGGTACATGGCGACGATGCCGAAGATACCGCCCAGCAGGAAGGGCACTCGCCAGCCCCACTCGCTCACTTCGGCCGGGGTCAGGCTCTTGTTGACCGCAGTGGCGATCAGGGAGCCGAGTAGGATGCCTGCCGTCAATCCCGCCGTGAGTGTGCCGCAGGCGACCCCGACTCGACGGGCAGGGACGTGCTCGGCGACAAATACCCAGGCGCCGGGCACTTCACCGCCGATGGCGGCGCCTTGCAGGATCCGCAGTCCCAGCAGGGCGATGGGGGCGCCGATGCCGAGCACCGCATAGGTGGGCAGCAGACCGATCAACAGGGTTGGCAGCGCCATCATGATGATGCTGAGGGTGAACATCCGCTTGCGACCGATGAGATCGCCAAAGTGGGCCATGATGATGCCGCCAAGCGGGCGGGCCAGATAACCGGCGGCGAAGATGCCGAAGGTCTGGAACTGGCGCAGCCACTCGGGAATGTCGGCCGGGAAGAACAGCTCGCCGATGACCACGGCGAAGAAGACGAAGATGATGAAGTCGTAAAACTCCAGCGCGCCGCCGAGGGCAGCCAGACTCAGGGTTTTGTAATCCTGTCGATTGAGGGGGCGGGCGTGATCGTGCTGTTGTATGGTCGTGGTCATATCCGTATGTTTCCCATCGGTTTTTTTAGTTATTGTCACCCCGTGCAAGGGGCATATACAGGTGATCGAGAGTATGCTGCCTGCCTCTTGTGTGTAAATCGCGCAATTCGCAACACTGTCTTGCATCTTTTTGGGGCAATCCGAATGCCCCGCTGGCGGAGGAATGATGGAAAAGAAACGGGTACTGCTCTCCTGGAGCAGCGGCAAGGATTGCGCATGGGCACTGCATCAGTTGCGGCAAGATCCCGCCATCGAGGTGGTGGGGCTGTTTACCACCCTCAATCAGGCATTCGAGCGGGTGGCGATGCACGGGGTGCGCAAGCAGCTGTTGACCGAGCAGGCCGCCTGCGTCGGGCTGCCCCTCATCACCATCGATCTGCCCTGGCCCTGCAGCAACGAGGATTACGCCCGCATCATGACCGGCTTTATCGCCGATGTGGTGGCACAGGGGATCCGCCATATGGCCTTTGGCGACTTGTTCCTCGAGGATGTGCGCGCCTACCGTGAAAAGCAGCTGGCAGGCACCGGCATCGAACCACTGTTCCCGCTGTGGGGCAGCAATACCCGTGAACTGGCACCGCAGATGGTGGCCGCTGGGTTGAAGGCGCGGATCAGTGCTCTCGACCCGAACAAGCTGGATGCCAGCCTGGGTGGTCACGATTTTGACGAGGCACTGCTGGCGGCACTGCCGGAGGGCGTTGACCCATGCGGTGAGAACGGCGAGTTTCACACCCTGGCCTATGATGGCCCCATGTTCTCCCGTTCGCTCGGCATTCGGGTCGGCGAGACAGTGCTGCGTGATGGCTTTGTCTTTACCGATTTGCTGCCAATCAAGGATTAATTATCGGGCGTCAAATGCTCCCTTTTGCAGGAGTATTCACAGATTTGAGGGGCGGGATGGGGGCACTATTGGCCCCCTCTTTTGATTGAAGATGACAAACTGCCTTATGAAACATTTCTCTCGTCCGGCGCTGCTTGCCTCCTTGCTGGCTGCCGCCCTCTCTCTGCCTGCTGTGGCGGGTCAAGCCGCTACCGTTCAGCCAATCCCTGCCGGTGTCACCACCGTCACCTTGGCCCAGCAGGCGCCGATCCACTGGGTGTCGGTGGAGCAGATTGCCAAGAGTCTTGATGGATTGCCCCCGATGGCGGTCGGGTTTGATATCGACGATACCCTGCTCTTCTCCAGCCCGGGCTTCTATCGCGGCAAACAGGAGTTCTCGCCCAACGACGAGAGCTATCTGAAGAACCCCGCCTTCTGGGAGAAGATGAACAATGGCTGGGATGCGTTCAGCATGCCGAAAGAGGTGGGCAAGGCGCTCATCGCCATGCATCTCAAGCGCGGTGACCACATCTATTTCGTCACCGGCCGCTCGGCCACCAAGACCGAAACCGTGAGCCAGACCCTGCAGCAGACCATGAATATTCCGGCCGACCAGCTCAATCCGGTGATCTTCGCCGGTGATCAGCCGGGCCAGAACACCAAGGTGCAGTGGCTCAAGGATAAGCAGATGAAGCTCTTCTACGGCGACGCCGATGGGGATATCAAGGCGGCGCAGGAGGTCGGCATTCGCGGCATTCGTCTGCTGCGGGCCGCCAACTCCAGCTATCGGCCACTGCCGTTGGCAGGGGCGCTGGGGGAAGAGGTGATCATCAACTCCCAGTTCTGATCCGGAGCGGATCCATGCAAAAGGGCGGGGCCATTGGCACCCGCCCTTTTTGCATCCGTCATCCAGCTCGGGTCAGTCGTCTGCCCACGGCATCTCGGGCAGGCTGTCGAGGAACTCGCCGTAACGGGTCAGATTGAAGGGGCCCTGATCGGCCTCCATCGCCATCAGCTCGGCACCGAGGGCGCAGGCGATATATTGCAGCGCCTCTTCCCGCGGGGTGCCCTTCATCACCAGTCTCATCAAGGTAGCTTTCACGTGGGGCGGGTGACCGTCGTTGAGCTGGTTCTCCACCATCTCCAGCAGCGCGTCTTCGTCAAAAAATTCCTGAGTGTCGTTCATGGGATATCCGCAACAGTGAATGTGGCGGCCAGTATAGCCTGAATGGGGCTAACACCTTGAACGGCCTGCGAATAAACAATCCGATGGGGAGGCCATTTGTTACCCATAATTAGGAGGAGTTTGCCAAGGCAAACAGGTTGGAACACAGATAACATGGATGGACACGCCTATGCCCACGATAGATTCCCTGCTGGCCGAGCCCAAGCTACTGCCCCAGATCCCGGAAGTGATGCGCGATTTGATCCAGACCTTCAATGAAAAGGATCCGGATCTGCTCAAGATCAGCAAGTTGATCAACAAGGACCCTGTCATCTCCGCCAAGTTGCTGCGGCTGGCCAACTCGGCCAAATTCGGCAGTAGTCGTCAGATCGGCACCGTCAATGAAGCCGCGGTGCGGCTGGGGTTGGCGATGGTGCGCAACATGGTGCTGGCCTGCGGGCTCACCGAGTCGGTCACTGCGGTGCCCGGCATTGACCTCAAACATTTCTGGGGCTGCGTCTTCAACGTGGCGGAGCTGGCGCGTCGTCTGGCGGTGAAGAAGGGGATGAAAGGGGATGAGGTCTTTACCTGCGCCCTGCTCTACGATCTCGGCCGCTTGGTGATGCACGTAGGCTTGCCGGAAAACACAGTCCACCACATTCACGATCTGGAGTTGCACAAGGGACGGGCCAAGGCGGAAGAGCTGGTGGTCGGCTTCAACTATGCCCAGGTCGGGGCGGCCATGGCACGTTACTGGAAGTTCCCCGAGACCATCAGCAATGCGGTGGAGTATCACTACAACCCCATGCTGGCCAAGGAGTTCTCTCCCGAGGCCGGGTTGATCCATCTGGCGATCGTGCTGGCTGCGCAATCCGATGTGGGGGAAGAGGCGCCACCCGAGTGGCCCCACAAGGTGGCAGATGCACTGGGGCTGAGCTGGGCCGATTGTGCCGCCCAGTTCACTGCACTGCGCGAGCAGGGTAATGGCTACGCCGGGTTGCTGGCTGCCTGAGCCCGTTTATCCCATCTCATCAGGGGCCAACGCGGCCCCTTTTTCATGGCCGATGGCGCCACAGGCTTGCCAGCCCGGGAGTGACGGGGCACTCTTTGCCCTTCACTTTCCGTTTGAGAGCCCTTGCCATGATTGCCTCCTCCCGCCTGATCCTGCGCGAAATGATCGCCACCGACGCCCCCTTCATCCTTGAGCTGCTCAATGACGGCGACTTTTATCGTTACATCGGTGATCGGGGCATTCGCACCCTGGAGCAGGCGCAGGAGTATATCCAGCAGGGGCCGGCGGTCAGCTATGCCCGTTATGGTCACGGACTCTATCTGGTGGAGCGCAAGGAGGACGGTGCCAGCCTCGGTATCTGCGGTCTGATCAAGCGCGACACCCTGGAGCGGGTCGATATCGGTTACGCCTTCCTGCCGCAATATCGCGGTCAGGGCTACGCTATTGAAGCGGCGCAGGCCGCCCTTGCCGATGGCAAAAGCCGGTTGGGGATTGGGCAGGTAGTTGCCATCGTCACTCCGGGCAACGAGCGATCCATCGGCCTGCTGGCCAAGCTGGGGCTGGTGCGCAGTCGGCTGGTCAAGCTGAGCGAAGATGCCGATGAGTGCCTGCTGCTGGAGCAGTGATCAAGGTCAGAGAGCTGAAAAGCGAATGGCGAGGTAGCGGTCAGGCTGAGTGACAAGCAAGAGACTGGAGCTGGCTAAAGGCGGAGGGGGATAAGCAAAGAGGCCGCCGTGAGTTGCGGCCTATCTGCATCGGGCGCTGCCGGAGGGCAGGCAGGATCAGTTGAGGTCTTCGATGGAGAACTCGCCAGCGATACCATCACAGGAGATGGCGAAACCGCCGCTGAAGCGGGTGCTGAACTGGATCAGAAACGCATCATTGTCGTGCTCTTGCACAGGCAGGTTGATGGGTTTGCTGCGACGCAGGGGCTTGTGTGTTTGTACTGCTTTCATCATGGTATTTCTCTATATAAATTAGGTGTTTGCTCCTTGTATTGGCAAATGTCAGGTCAATGGGCGCGGTCGATTGGGTGAACGACAAGCGCGCAGGAATACCCAGCCCGGTTAAAGGGCGTCTGCACTTTCAAGGAATATGCTGATGCATAAATCAAATTGGGTGGGCAGATCGGGTCTGCACCGTGAGAGCCGGGCAACGCAGGCAGACAGCCTGACGGTTCTCAAGGCGAGTAAATCAGAAGAAGGTTATGCGGGTACTGGCAGGATTCATCGTGAGGTGAAGCATTGCAGGATAAACATAAACAGGGCTGATTAACTAGCCGGCGCGCATTCTCTCCTCGAAATGAATAAAAAGCAAACAATAATTTGCCGATGTTGAAGTCAGTACGCTTTTCCTCTGTGTAATCAAGGGGCTATCAGCAGCAAATATTCGCATCTATCCGCCATAAAAAGAGGGCTCCCGACGGGAGCCCTCTCTCATTCTGCAATCAGCCCGGTGGGCCGACTCAGTAGTCGCCACAGGCCTTCTTGGCGGCCGTGATCATCGGGGTGATGGTCATGCCTTGCACCACGATGGAGAACATCACCACCGAGTAGGTCATCACCAGGATGACCTCCCGCAGATCGACGCCGTGTTCCGGGATCATCATGACGCCGGAGGGGAGTGCCAGTGCCATCGCCATCGCCAGACCACCGCGCAGGCCACCCCAGGTGAGGATCCGTACCGAGAAGGTGTTGTAATTGCGGAATCGGCGGAAAGCCACATAGGGCAGCGACACACTGATAAAGCGGGCGCCCAGGCAGAGCGGCACCGCAATGACCAGCAGGATCCAGTCACGCCAGGCGAGATCCAGCAGTACCAGCGCCAGACCGATCAGCAGGAACAGCAGGGCGTTGAGGAACTGGTCCATCAACTCCCAGAAGTGATCCAGGTGATGGCTGCTCTGCTCGGAGAAGCCGGAGTGACGGGTCCAGTTGCCGATCATGATGCCGGTGACCACCATGGCCAGTGCGCCGGAGACGCCGATCATGTTGGCAAAAGCAAAGCCGGCGGTCGGGATGCAGAGGGTCAGCAGCAGCTCCAATGAACCGTCATCGGTGGCGCTGATCATCACGTGGGCGATGAGGCCCAGCACGGCGCCAAACAGGATGCCGCCGAGGGCTTCGTGCAGGAACAGACCGGCCACGCTACCGAAGGTGGGCTCGACACCGCCAAAGGCGACGGCAAACACGGTAGCGAAGATGACGAGGCCAACACCGTCGTTGAACAGGGATTCCCCTTCGATCTGGATGGAGATCTGGGGTGGCGCTTTCATCTTCTTGACGATGGCCAGTACGGCAATCGGGTCAGTGGGGGAGATCAGCGCGCCAAACAGCATGCAGTAGACCAGCGGCAACTCCCAGCCCAGCAGCTTGGCGATAAACCAGAAGCCGTAGCCGATGAGGAAGGTGGAGAGCAGGGTGGCAATGATGGCCAGAATGGTGATCTCCCACTTCTGGCTACGCAGCGCCTTGAGGTTGATGCCGAGGCCACCGGCGAACAGCAGGAAGCCCAGAATCCCCTTCAGCAGGAAGTTCTGGAAGTCGATGCTCTCCATGGTCTTGACGGCAAGAGGTTCCAGGTTGAACCAGCCCAGTTTGCCAAACAGCACCAGCAGTGCGGAGATCAGCATGGAGCCCGCAGTAATGGCGATGGTGGTCTGGATCTTCACAACATACTGGTTGGCAAAGGCGATAAAAATCGCCAACGCTGCCAGAAAACAGAGTGTGTAGTAGACGCTCATAGTTATTTTTTTCTCGTTGGTAGACAGCAAGCACGTATCCCTATGCAGGACGGGCATAGGTTACTCTCGGGCCCTATGTTACTCATTACCCATAAATGAGTATATGGTGGCGCATTTGGACTGATAGACGGCTAGATTTCCATTTTATTTGTTTGCTGTTAGGATGCTGTTTACGCAGTTGCATGGATGTAAGAGGAACACGCGGTGTCGAACGTAATGTCGAGCAGAGAGCCGAGCAAGCAGTCGGACGTAACAAAGAAGCTGGAAGCCTGCCTCAGGGAGCGGATCCTGATCATCGACGGGGCCATGGGCACCATGATCCAGGGCTACAAGCTGGGGGAGGCGGATTATCGGGGTGAGCGGTTTGCCGACTGGCATACCGACATCAAGGGCAACAACGATCTGCTGGTGCTGACCCGTCCGGCGGTGATCCGCGAGATCCACGAGCAGTATTGCGCTGCCGGGGCCGACATTCTCGAGACCAACACCTTCAACGCCACTCGCATCGCCATGGCCGATTACGAGATGGAGGCGTTTTCCGCCGAGATCAACCGTGAAGCCGCCCGTCTGGCCCGCGCCGTGGCCGACGAGTGGACGGCAAAAGATCCCGCCAAGCCGCGTTTCGTGGCTGGGGTCTTGGGCCCCACCAACCGCACCGCCTCCATCTCGCCGGATGTGAACGATCCCGGCAAGCGCAACGTCACCTATGACCAGCTGGTGGCCGCCTACACCGAATCTACCTACGCCCTGATCGAGGGCGGCGCCGACATCATCCTGATCGAGACCATCTTCGATACCCTCAACGCCAAGGCCGCCGCCTTCGCGGTGGAAGGGGTGTTCGAGGCGCTGGGTTACAGCCTGCCGGTGATGATCTCGGGCACCATTACCGATGCTTCCGGCCGTACCCTCTCCGGCCAGACCACCGAAGCCTTCTACCATTCGCTGCGCCACGTCAAACCGGTATCGTTTGGCCTCAACTGTGCGCTTGGCCCGGACGAGCTTCGCCAGTATGTGGAGGAGCTGTCGCGCATCAGCGAATCCTGCGTCAGCGCCCACCCCAACGCCGGTCTGCCCAATGCGTTTGGCGAGTACGACCTCGACGCGGTCGAGATGGCGGAGCATATCCGCGAGTGGGCCCAGAGCGGCTTCCTCAACCTGGTCGGCGGTTGCTGCGGCACCACCCCGACCCATATCCGCGCCATGGCCGACGCCGTGGCGGGCATCAAGCCGCGTGTGCTGCCCGAGCTGCCGGTAGCCTGCCGTCTGTCGGGCCTCGAGCCGCTGATCATCACCCCTGAATCCATGTTCGTGAACGTGGGGGAGCGCACCAACGTCACCGGTTCGGCCAAGTTCAAACGGCTGATCAAAGAGGGGCTCTACGACGAGGCGCTCGATGTTGCCAAACAGCAGGTGGAGAACGGCGCCCAGATCATCGACATCAACATGGACGAGGGGATGCTGGACGCCGAAGCGGCCATGGTGCGCTTCCTCAACCTCATCGCCGGTGAGCCGGATATCGCCCGGGTGCCTGTGATGATCGACTCCTCCAAGTGGGAGGTGCTGGAAGCGGGCCTCAAGTGCGTGCAGGGCAAGCCGGTGGTCAACTCCATCTCCATGAAAGAGGGGGAGGAGAAGTTTATCCAGCAGGCCAGATTGCTGCGTCGCTACGGTGCTGCCGTTATCGTGATGGCGTTCGATGAAGCGGGTCAGGCCGATACCCGCGCCCGCAAGTTCGAGATCTGCCAGCGTGCCTACCGCATTCTGGTGGAGCAGGTCGGTTTCCCGCCGGAAGACATCATCTTCGACCCCAACATCTTCGCGGTAGCGACCGGCATCGACGAGCACAACAACTACGCGGTGGACTTCATCGAGGCGGTGAAGGACATCAAGACGCACCTGCCCCACGCCATGATCTCCGGCGGCGTCTCCAACGTCTCGTTTTCGTTTCGCGGCAACGAGCCGGTGCGCGAAGCCATTCACGCCGTCTTCCTCTACCACGCCATCAAGAACGGCATGGACATGGGGATCGTCAACGCCGGTCAGCTCGCCATCTATGAAGACATTCCGGCGGAGCTGAAAGAGAAGGTCGAGGCGGTGGTGCTCAACCTGAATGACAACGCTACCGAAGAGCTGCTGGCCATCGCTGAGAAGTATCGCGGTGCCGGTGCCCAGGCTGAGGATCCGCGGGATCAGGAGTGGCGCAGCTGGCCGGTGGGCAAGCGGCTGGAGCACGCGCTGGTCAAGGGGATCACCGACTTTATCGAAGAGGATACCGAAGAGGCACGCGCTGGTGCCGAGAAGCCGCTGCACGTCATCGAAGGGCCGCTGATGGATGGCATGAACGTGGTGGGCGACCTGTTCGGAGCGGGCAAGATGTTCCTGCCGCAGGTGGTGAAATCGGCGCGGGTGATGAAGCGGGCGGTGGCCTATCTGCAGCCCTATATCGAGGCGGAAAAGTCGGGCGGCTCCAGCAACGGCAAAATCGTGCTGGCCACCGTGAAGGGGGACGTGCACGACATCGGCAAGAACATCGTCGGGGTGGTGCTGCAGTGCAACAACTTCGAGATTGTCGACCTCGGGGTCATGGTCTCCTGCGAGACGATTCTCAAGACTGCGCGGGAGGTCGGCGCTGATATCATCGGGTTGTCGGGTCTCATCACCCCATCGCTGGACGAGATGGTGCACGTGGCCAAGGAGATGGAGCGTCAGGGCTTCAAGCTGCCGCTGCTGATCGGCGGTGCCACCACCTCCAAGGCCCACACTGCGGTGAAGATCGAGCAGAACTACTCGGAGCCTGTGGTCTATGTCTCCAACGCCTCCCGCGCGGTGGGGGTGGCCCAGAGCCTGCTTAGTCCGGATCTCAAGGAGGCGTTTGTCGCCCGCATCGACAAGGAGTACGAGATCGCCCGGGATCAGCATGCCCGCAAGCAGCCGCGCTCCCGCCCGGTCAGTCTGGCTCATGCCCGCGCCAACCGACACCAGCTGGACTGGGTTGGCTACCAGCCCCCCAAGCCCCGCGAGCTCGGGGTGCAGAAGTTCGAAGATGTGGCCATTTCGGTGCTGCGCCCCTACATCGACTGGACGCCGTTCTTCCTCAGCTGGGAGCTGGCGGGCAAGTATCCGCGCATCCTCGAGGACGAGATCATTGGCGAGGAGGCAACTAGGCTGTTTGCCGATGCCAACGCCATGCTGGATCAGCTGGAAAAGGATCAGAGCGTGCGCTGCGCCGGGGTGATCGGTCTGTTCCCGGCCAACGCGGTGGGGGACAGCATCGAGGTCTACAGCGACGAGTCGCGCACCGAGGTCATCAAGGTGCTGCACCACCTGCGCCAGCAGAGCGAGAAGCAGGGCTTCCCCAACTACTGTCTGGCGGACTATGTGGCGCCGAAAGAGAGCGGCAAGTCCGACTGGATCGGCGCCTTCGCGGTGACCGGCGGCATCGGTGAGGAGGTCATCGCCAAGGCCTACAAGGCGCAGCACGATGACTACAACGCCATCCTTATTCAGGCGGTGTGCGACCGTCTGGCCGAAGCCTTTGCCGAGTATCTGCACGAGCAGGTGCGCAAGGTACATTGGGGTTATGCTCCCGACGAGGCCCTCAGCAACGAGGAGCTCATTCGCGAGAACTATCAGGGTATCCGCCCGGCCCCCGGTTATCCGGCCTGCCCGGAGCACACCGAGAAGGGGAGCATCTGGGAACTGCTGAAGGTGGAGCAGGCTATCGGCATGCAGCTGACCGAATCCTACGCCATGTGGCCGGGGGCGGCGGTATCGGGTTGGTACTTCTCTCATCCCGAGAGCAAATACTTCGCGGTGGCGCAGATCCAGCAAGATCAGGTGGAAGATTACGCTGTTCGCAAGGGGATGACGCTGGCAGAGGCCGAGCGCTGGTTGGGGCCAAACCTGAACTGACTCCCGCGTGACATCGGTTGATCTTTAACGAGAAACGGCGGCATCCTTGCTCGGGTTGAACAACCTGCGCAGAGCCGCCGTTTAACCTGTTGGTCACAGTGATGTGGTAGCGTGCGGTTTGGTGTGGTTTGTCTTGTTGTCAGGATAAACAATTGGCGTTGTCTTGGCGCTGTGGCACCTTATACTCTCCCGCCCCATCCTGCCCAGGCATAGCCTTCTAGCGGAATTGTCATGAAGATCGCCATTTTATCCCGTGAGCCGAAAAACTACTCCACCCGCCGTCTGGTCGAGGTGGCACAGGCGCGCGGTCATCAGGTAGAGGTGCTCGACACCCTGCGCTGCTATATGAATATCGCTTCCCACAACCCCTCCATTCACTACGAGGGTGGGGAGCTGGGAAGCTATGACGCCGTGATCCCCCGGATCGGTGCCAGCATTACCGCCTACGGCACCGCCGTGCTGCGCCAGTTCGAGATGATGAACACCATGGCCCTCAACAGCTCGGTGGCCATCAGCCGTTCCCGCGACAAGCTGCGGGCGATGCAACTGCTCTCCCGCCACGGCATCGGCCTGCCCATCACCGGCTATGCCCACAGCACCCACGACGTGCCCGACCTCATCACCATGGTGGGCGGGGCGCCGCTGGTGGTGAAACTGCTGGAGGGAACCCAGGGGATTGGCGTGGTGCTCTGCGAGACCCAGAAAGCCGCCGAGAGCGTGATCGAGGCCTTTATCCAGACCAACAACAACATTCTGGTGCAGGAGTATATCCGCGAGGCCAATGGCGCCGACATCCGCTGTCTGGTGGTCAATGGCAAGGTGGTTGCCGCCATGCGCCGCCAGGCCCAGCCGGGGGAGTTTCGCTCCAACCTGCACCGTGGCGGCACCGCCGAGGCGATCAAGATCACCCCGGAAGAGCGCGCGACCGCCGTGCAGGCCGCCAAGATCATGGGGCTGGATGTGGCGGGGGTGGATATCCTGCGTAGCGCCCGTGGCCCGCTGGTGCTGGAGGTCAACTCCTCCCCCGGCTTGCAAGGGGTGGAAGCCGCCTCCGGCAAGGATGTGGCTGGCAAGATCATCGAGTTCCTCGAACTCAAGGCGAGCCGCAAGAACAAACCGGCGGAGTGAGCAGCGGGCTTGCTGCTATCAGATAACAACAGGGCGCCCCCGGGCGCCTTGTTGCTATCTGGCTGGTGGGTTGGCGGTGCCACTGCGCCCTCACCCTAACCCTCTCCCAAAGGGAGAGGGAACTGTTCGGCAGTGATCATCGCCAGCCGGGCGCTAAATACGCCATCCTCGAGCCGGGTATCGATCTGCCAGCCCAGCTTCTCGCAGATGCGCTGGATGATGGTGAGGCCGCAGCCGTAGCCGAGGATCTGATCCGGCGCCGCCGCCGTCGGGTTGCTGATGGTGAGCACCGGGCCACACAGCTCGATGTCGATATGTCCTTCGGCATAGCTCAGGGCATTTTTCAGCAGGTTGCCGAGGGCAATGGCGAGCAGGGAGAGGGGGGCGTTTACTTCGCTGCTCTCGTCCAGGTTAAGCCGGATATCGAGGGCCTCCCGCTGCAACAGTGGGGCTAGGCGGGCCAGCTCCTGACGGATCAGCGGGGTCACCTGTTGCAGTGGCCGCTCCACCGCCTCCTTGCGGCCCAGCAGCAGGAAGGTCTCGGTGAGCAGCGCCATCTCGTCGGCGGCGGCGCGGATGCGGGTGGTGGCGCGGGCGGCTGGCGCGGGCAGATCCGTCACCTTGCCGAGCAGCGCGGCCGAGCCCTGGATCACCATGTTGGGGGTGCGCAGCTCGTGGCTGGCGAAGCGGCTGAACTCCTGCTCGCGGGCGAACACAGCGCTCACCTCCTGCTTGCCGGCCAGCAGCGCCAGCTCGATATCCCTGAGCTCCTGCCAGGGGGCGTCGGGCTCGAAATCCGCCTGATCCGGGGTGAGGTGGGCGACCCTCTGTTGCAGACGTTGCAGTGGCCCCGTGATATGGCGCACCAGCCAGATGCCGAAGCCGAGGCAGGCGAGCAGCAGGGTCACCCCGATCAGTCGGGTTGCCAGATGCAGCTTGTCTTCGTAGGGGTCGAGGTAGTCATCGGCGTCGTCGTTGAACACCAGATAGAGCAGTCCCTCGCCGGAGGGGTGACGGGCCACCAGAAAGTGTTTGTCCTCCTTGCCCAGCTGGTGCTCGAAAAAGCCGGGAGTCTGGTAGGGCTTCAGCCATTTCGGCAGGCGGCCTGCCTCGGTCCAGTAGCTGGAGAACTGTCTGGGGCTCGGGGCAGCGGCGGCCGGGCCGAGTCGCAGCCAGTCATCGCTGTAGCGGGTCACTTCCGCCTCCAGCCAGTGGCGCAGGCTCAGCTCCTCCATCTTGTCCTCGGCCACCAGCATCAGGCCGGAGAGCAGGATCAGCAGCACCACCCCGGCGCCGCCGAGCGCCATGATCAGGCGGCGGCGCAGGCTCGGCAGGCTCATGCGCTCACCAGTCGGTAACCCTGGCCGTGCAGGGTCTCCAGCATGGGAGTTGGGAAGGGTTTGTCCAGCGCGTTGCGCAGGGCGTAGATATGGCTGCGCAGGGCATCGGAGTCGGGCTCCTCATCCCCCCAGACGGTGTCGAGCACCTCCTGACGGCTGACGATGGCGGGGGCGCGGCGGGCCAGCAGCGCGAGGATCCGGAACGGGATCTTGCCGAGCTTGAGGGGCTCTCCGGCGCGGGTGGCGCGGCCGCTGGCGACATCGACCGTCAGATCGCCAAAGCTGATGGCCCCCACATCGCCGCGCGGGCCACGCAGGCTCAGAGCTTGCAGCCGTACCTCCAGCTCCTCCATGGCGAACGGCTTGACCAGATAGTCATCCCCTCCCGCCTTGAAGCCCGCCAGCTTGTCTTCCAGGCTGTCGCGGGCGGTGAGAAACAGCACGGGAGTGGCAATCCCCTGCTCGCGCAGGCGTGCTACCGTGCTGAGGCCATCGAGGCGCGGCATCATCACATCCATGATGATGACGTCGAAACGCTGCTCCTCCAGCAGTTGCAGCGCCGCCTGACCGTGATAGGCACAATCGAGGCGGTGACCGGCCAGCTCCAGATAATCCATGATGGTTTCTGCCACCTGAGGATTGTCTTCCACTACCAAAATCTTCATGCTTTGCTCTCCTGGTTGGCGAGCGTTTCACGCTCTTTTCACACCGGATTCGGCATCCTGTTTGCCAGTGTAACCCCGAGGATCCCTGATGAAGAAGTCTCTCTGCGCCCTCCTGTTGCTGATCTTGTTGCCACTTGGCACCGCACAGGCGACCGAATTCAAACTGACCGGCCGCACCACCTGGCAGCTTGGTCAGTTGATGGTCAACGGCATGCCGTTCGTGATCGACGACCAGACCCGCTTCAAGGATTGGCTCAACGAAGATGATCTCGGCGGTACCTGGGTCGAGATGAAAGGGGTGGTGGAGAACGGCGTGCGCTATGTGCGCAAGGTCGAGGCCCTCGACGAAGATGACAAGGACGAGATGGATCTGGAGGGGCCGGTCGAAGGGGGGCGGATCTGGGGCTACACCACCTCGGATAACAGTCTGGCGCCGTTCGAAGGGCGCTGGCTCGAGCTGGAGTGCAAGTTTGACGGCATGCGCCTGAGCCGTTGCCGCGAGGATGACTGATCCGATCTCTGCGTTCCGATTAGAAATGCTCCCGAATGAAGCCCATGCTTGTCCAGCATGGGCTTTTTGTTCAGGGACGAACGAAGATGGAACAATCGAGAAAGTGGTGTGCATGGATGCTGGGTGTGCCGCTCTGGGCGGCGCAGGCGGGAGCCGACGAATTGTGGCTGGTGGAGCTGGAGCACAGCGACGGCATCCGCCTGCAATTTCAGGGGGCCGAGGTGGAACAGGGCAGTGCCGCCGTTTGGCGGCAGGGGGAGATTTGGCCGCAGCCACTCAAGCCCGGCGACCAGCTCGCCCTGCTGGTGGCCGATGGCGTTGCCACCCGGATTGAGCTGCTGGCCGCCAGAGCCCCGCTGGCCAATCTGCCCTGGCAGCGGGCGCAAGATCGCCTGCAATCCTTCGATGACCGGCAGCTCACCCTGGCAACCCTGGGCACTGTGCCACTCAATCCGCAGGTGCGCTGGGTCAACGGTTCGGCCGCCGATCTGCATGCCGGGAGCGAGCTGGTATTGATCCGTTCGGCGGATGGAATATTGCAGGGAATTGAAGTGATCAATCCGGAAGAGTAATTCAGCATCTTCTTATTTAATATAGCCTCACCATATTGTGGCAGGCATTAAATAATGACTGTCACAATATTTATGATTTATTTCTCAATAAAGTCATCGCTCTAATTATTTTCCTGCATCACCATCATTTTATTTGTCATGGATGTTTTTTGGTGGTTTATTTTATTTGTGTCAGGTTTTGTCGGGGTCCATACCTGTCAAATGAAAAAGGATATTTCTACACAATAACAATTATCGTATGTCTGAAAGAGGGATAAATGATGAATAGAATAATTACCGCCAATCTGGCGTTTTTGGCGTCTTCATTGATGCTCGCTCAGGTGCAGGCGGCTGAACCTGTCTACCCTGATCAGGTCAAGTGGGCGGGCCTTGGCACGGGCGTCTGTGCCAGTGGTTACCGTCCTCTGACCCGTGATGAAGCCATGAGTATCAAGGGTAATCTGGTCAGCCGCATGGGGCAGTGGCAGATCACCGGGCTGGCGGATCGCTGGGTGATTATGGGGCCGGGATATAATGGCGAAATTAAACAGGGCACTGCCGGAGAAACCTGGTGTTATCCCAATTCACCTGTTTCCGGAGAAATACCAACACTCTCTGATTGGAATATTCCTGCGGGTGATGAGGTCGATGTGCAATGGCGGCTTGTCCATGATAATGATTATTTTATCAAACCGGTCAGTTATCTCGCCCATTATTTGGGATACGCTTGGGTGGGTGGAAATCATAGCCCCTATGTCGGGGAAGATATGGATGTTACCCGGGTTGGCGATGGCTGGCTGATAAAGGGAAATAATGACGGCGGCTGCTCCGGATATCGTTGCGGGGAGAAGAGCTCCATCAAGGTAAGCAACTTCTCATATACTCTGGAACCCGACTCCTTCAGCCATGGTCAGGTCACCGAGAGCGGCAAGCAGCTGGTCAAGACCATCACGGCCAATGCGACCAACTACACCGACCTGCCCCAGCAGGTGGTGGTGACCCTGAAGTACGACAAGGCCACCAACTGGTCGAAGACCGACACCTACAGCCTGAGCGAGAAGGTGACCACCAAGAACAAGTTTCAGTGGCCGTTGGTGGGGGAAACCGAACTGGCCATCGAGATCGCAGCGAGCCAGAGCTGGGCTTCCCAGAAAGGGGGCTCGACGACCGAGACAGTCTCGGTTGAAGCGCGCCCCACGGTACCGCCTCACTCCAGCCTGCCGGTGCGGGTTGCTCTCTACAAGTCCAACATCTCCTACCCCTACGAGTTCAAGGCCGAGGTCAATTATGACCTGACCATGAAGGGCTTCCTGCGTTGGGGCGGCAATGCCTGGTATACCCATCCTGAGAATCGCCCCACCTGGGAGCACACCTTTGCCGTCGGCCCGTTCCGCGACAAGGCGAGCAGCATCCGCTACCAGTGGGACAAGCGTTATATCCCGGGTGAAGTGAAGTGGTGGGACTGGAACTGGACCATCAGCGAGTATGGTTTGTCGACCATGCAAAATAACCTGGGTCGTGTGCTGCGCCCGATCCGTTCGGCGGTGACCGGTGACTTCTATGCCGAAAGCCAGTTCGCCGGCGATATAGAAATCGGTCAGCCCCAGACCCGTTCCGCGGCCTCTGCCCAGTTGCGTAACGCCTCTGCTGAAGGTGTGGCCCTGACCGGTGTGGATCTGGATCAGGAGGCCCTTGCCAACGAAGGGTTTGGCAATGTCAGTCTGACGGTGACTCCTGCCTATTGACCCAAGGGGTAAATCCCCTTGGCGGGGGGACCCTGTTTTCGTATCCGCCGTTCTCAAGGGGCCCATTGTGGTCCCTTTTTCCTTTCATTATGATGTCGCCTCTTTTTGTCACAGGAACTGTGAGATGCTCTCCCAATTGCTCGGCTCCTTGAGTGGGCTGCTCCCCTTTATCGCCTACTTTCTGCTGGCCATGGCGCTGCTGGCGACCTTCATTCGCCTCTATACCTGGCTGACGCCACACCACGAATTTGCCCTGATCCGTTCGGGTAATCCGGCTGCTGCCACCGCGTTTGGCGGCGCGCTGATTGGCTTTGCGCTGCCCTTGGCCAGTGCAATCAGTCACTCTCTCTCCCTGCTCGATTGCGCCATCTGGGGCGCGATTGCCCTGCTGGTGCAGGTTGCCGCGTTTCGGGTAATGCAACGCTGGCTCACCGACCTGAGCGAACGGATCTCCCGTGGGGAGATGGCTGGCGCCATTTTGCTGGCTGCTGCGTCCCTGTCGGTGGGGCTGCTCAACGCTGCCTGCATGACCTACTGAGGATCCCATGAAGAGCAGCAACAAGCGAAGTAGCCAGGTCGCACTGGTCATGATGGTGCCGACAGCCTCCCTCTGGCTGCAGGGGTGCAACGAACGCCCCGAGCTGGCCTATGTCTACACCTCGGTCGAGACATGTGTCGCTGTCCTAGGTAATGATCCGGCTCGGTGCCAGCTGGCCTTTGAAGAGGCCCGCAGTCGCCACCTCCTGCGGGCGCCCCGTTATCCTGACCGGGCGGAGTGTGAGGCGGATTTTGGCGCAGGAGGGTGTGAGGATAAGGTGCCGCGGATGAGGGGGATTCTGACCAGCGGCGTTGCCATCGGAACAGACCCTCTCCCCGGGATCCCGACCCAGCCGCTCTATCAACGTACAGATGAGCCTTATGCGCTGCGCACCGCTCAGGGAACACGCTTGCCCGCAGGCAGTAGCCTGGTTCGGGTCTGCCAGAGTGCGGTGACACTGGAGCCCGCCTTACAAGTACGGCGTGGTGGCTTCGGTGGAGAAGCTGCGCGGCGAGCCAACTTCTGCCATAGCAATAGCTACAGCAGCGGAGGTTAAAGATGGAGCGCATTTCCTTACCCGAACGTCCGGATTGGCGCGAACGGGCTGCCGAGCTTGGTTTCGAGTTTCACACCTTCGATGGGGAGCCCTATTGGGATGAGAGCGCTTGCTATCGCTTCACCCTTTCGCAGATAGAGGATGATCTGGAGGCGCCCACCGAGGAACTGCATCAGATGGCCCTCTCGCTGGTCTCAAAGATAGTGGGCAGCGAAGAGTTGCTGACCCGGCTCGATATTCCCGAATACTGCTGGCCCGCACTGGAGGCCTCATGGCGACGTCGGGATCCCCATCTCTATGGTCGGCTGGATCTCGCCTATAACGGGCATGGGCCCGCCAAGCTGCTGGAGCTTAACTACGACACCCCCACCTCCCTTTATGAGTCGGGTTTTTTTCAGTGGATCTGGCTGGAGGATCAGCTGCATCGCGGTGTGCTACCAGCCGGAGTCGATCAGTTCAACTCCCTGCAGGAGAAGCTGTACGGCGCCTTCGCGGCCCTTGGCAATCGTGGCCCTTTGCACTTCACCTGCGTGGGCGAGAACCTGGAAGACAGGGGGAACCTCGACTACCTCATCGATATTGCTCTGCAGGCTGGTTGTGATGCCCGTTTTGTGGATCTGGAGGATATCGGCGAGCTGCAGGGCCAGCTAGTGGATCTGGGCAACGAGCCGATCCACGAGATATTCAAGCTTTACCCTTGGGAGTTCATGGTGCGCGAGCCATTTGGCCAGACGCTGCTCACAAGCCAGACCCGCTTTATCGAGCCAGCCTGGAAGATGATTCTCTCCAACAAGGGGATGTTGCCCCTGTTGTGGCAGGCCTTTCCTGACCATCCCAACCTGCTGCCCGCTTTTTTTGATCCCGATCCCGCTAGTCAGATGGCGCCGGGTTGGGTACGTAAGCCTCTCTATTCACGAGAGGGGGCCAATATCGAGCTGATGGATTATCAGGGTATGCGCTTGCATGAGCCAGGCCCATACAACGACTCGGGTTATGTGCTTCAGGCCTTTCACCCCTTACCCTGCTTTGCTGGCAGTTACACCTTGATCGGCAGCTGGGTGGTCGGCGATGCGGCGGCTGGCATTGGCATTCGCGAGGATGCGACCCTGATCACCAAAGACAGCTCCCGTTTCCTGCCCCATATCATCCTCGACTAGCCGTAGACCCCAAGGGGAGCAAGAGGTCGACTTTGTTAACGGCTTGTGCTTTAAATTTTCCCCCTTATACTGGCGCCATCTTGTCGGAGTGCTGACCGTCGAACGACGCGAAGCTGAGACCGTTAATTCGGGATCCGTGGAACCTGATCAGGTTAAAACCTGCGAAGGGAACAAGGGTAACTTGCGGGTTACCGCGCCGGAGGAGGAACAAGCCTCTTCCGCTCATCGAAGGGGTAACCCTGATGGGTCAGGGCGCACAGGAGGGAGTCTGTCCCGTCCGGTTGTCCAGCACGTGGGGCGCCTTGCCCACTGCATGCAGAGAGCGGGAAGTGGCAGAACAGCAGCGCGGAGATCCATCCCGCGAGCACTCCCTCCCGAGATAAACACCCCGCCGCAAGTTCATCTTCTCCTCGAACTCCAGACAAGCAAATACCCATAACTTCAACCAGTTAATGTGAGTTTTGCTATGTCTACTTCTGTATCTGATACCACCAAATCCAGCCGCCGCGAGCAGCGCTCCAGCGCTCAGGCCTTTATCGACAGCCTCAAGGGGATGGCTCATCCCAACTCCCGCCGCATCTTTATCGAAGGCTCCCGCGCCGATATCCGGGTACCCCTGCGGGAGATCCAGCTGGCCGACACCTTCGTCGGCGGCACCAAAGAAAATCCCCAATTCGAGCCCAACGAGCCGATCCCGGTCTACGACACCTCGGGCCGTTACGGGGAGGAGGGGGTCGCCATCGACGTGCGCCGCGGCCTGCCGCGCCTGCGGGAGAACTGGGTGCTGGAGCGGGATGACACCGACGAACTGCCGGGGCTCAGCTCCACCTTCACTCAGGAGCGGCTGGCCGACGAGGGGCTGGATCATCTGCGCTTCGAGCACTTGCCAAAGCCGCGCCGCGCCAAGCTAGGTCGCCGGGTCACCCAGCTCCACTACGCCCGCGCCGGTATCGTCACTCCCGAGATGGAATTTATCGCCATTCGCGAGAACATGGGGCGCGAGCGGGTGCGCTCTGAACTGTTGCGCACCCAGCATCCGGGCCGCGATTTTGGTGCCCGCCTGCCCCAGAACATTACCCCCGAATTCGTGCGCGATGAGGTGGCCGCCGGTCGCGCCATCATCCCCAGCAACATCAACCACCCGGAAGCGGAGCCGATGATCATCGGCCGCAATTTTCTGGTGAAGATCAACGCCAACATTGGCAACTCGGCGGTCACCTCCAGCATTGAGGAGGAGGTCGAAAAGCTGGTCTGGTCCACCCGCTGGGGCGCCGACACCGTCATGGATCTCTCCACCGGCCGTTACATCCACGAGACCCGCGAGTGGATCCTGCGCAACAGCCCGGTGCCCATCGGTACCGTGCCCATCTATCAGGCGTTGGAGAAGACCAACGGCATCGCTGAAGACCTCACCTGGGAGCTGTTCCGCGATACCCTGCTGGAGCAGGCCGAGCAGGGGGTGGACTACTTCACCATCCACGCCGGCGTCTTGCTGCGCTTCGTACCGATGACCGCCAAGCGCCTCACCGGCATCGTGTCGCGCGGTGGCAGCATCATGGCCAAGTGGTGCCTCTCCCACCACAAGGAGAACTTCCTCTATCAGCACTTCCGCGAAATCTGCGAGATCTGCGCCGCCTATGACGTGGCCCTGTCGCTGGGCGATGGTCTGCGTCCGGGCTCAGTCTACGACGCCAACGACGAGGCTCAGTTCGCCGAGCTGCGCACCCTGGGCGAGCTGACCAAGATCGCGTGGGAGTACGACGTGCAGGTGATGATCGAGGGCCCCGGCCACGTGCCGATGCACATGATCGAGCGCAACATGACCGAGCAGCTGGAGCACTGCCACGAGGCGCCTTTCTATACCCTGGGCCCGCTCACCACCGATATCGCCCCCGGTTACGATCACTTCACCTCCGGCATCGGCGCCGCGCTCATCGGCTGGTACGGCTGCGCCATGCTCTGCTACGTCACCCCCAAGGAACATCTGGGGCTGCCCAACAAGGAGGATGTGAAGCAGGGGCTGATTACCTACAAGATCGCCGCCCACGCCGCCGATCTGGCAAAGGGTCACCCGGGTGCCCAGATCCGCGACAACGCCATGTCCAAGGCGCGCTTCGAGTTCCGCTGGGAGGATCAGTTCAATCTTGCGCTCGACCCCGACACAGCCCGCGCCTACCACGACGAGACCCTGCCGCAGGAGTCCGGCAAGGTGGCCCACTTCTGCTCCATGTGCGGGCCCAAGTTCTGCTCCATGAAGATCACTCAGGATGTGCGTGACTATGCCGCAAAGCTTGAAGCGGTGGAGATCAAGCTGGTCGGCATGGATGGCCAGCAGGAGCAGGTAGTGGCCGAGGTGGAGAGCGGCATGGCCCGCATGGCAGAGACCTTCAAGGAGACCGGTGGCGAGATCTACCATCAGGCGGCGGTGCTGAAACAGGCCGCAGGGGAGGAGGCGTGAGCAGCGCAAGCGGGGCTGTCAGCCCCGCCGATCTGCTGCCTGTGACGGACTCCCGCCCAGTTGTCTGGACCATCGCCGGTTCCGACTCCGGCGGTGGCGCCGGCATTCAGGCCGACTTGCACACATTGCACGACCTTGGCGTGCACGGCTGTTCGGTTATCTCCGCCATCACTGCCCAGAACTCGGTGGCGGTGAAGATGGTTGACCCCGTACTGATGCAGACCTTCACCGCCCAGATCGATGCCCTTGGCGTCGATCTGCCGCCCGCCGCCATCAAGATCGGCCTGCTGCCGACCCGGCTTCACGTCGAGGTGCTGACCCGCCGACTGGCGGCCATCGAGACCCCCTTCGTGGTCTACGACCCGGTGGCCATCGCCAGCACCGGCACCCCGATGGCGGAGCCCAATATGCTGGAAGCGGTGCGCGAACAGCTGTTGCCACGTCTGTCGCTCATCACCCCCAACGGCCCCGAACTGGAAGCCCTGACTGGCATCCCGACGACCAGCCCCGGGCTGTTGCGGGCGGGTGCCGCGCGGCTGCGCGAACTCGGCGCCCGCGCCGTGCTGGTCAAGGGCGGCCATCTTGCGTGGAGCGGGGAGCTGTGTCTGGACTACTACCAGGATGAGACCCGCGAATTCTGGTTGGCGGCGCCGCGCCTCGACACCCGCCATGGCCACGGCACCGGTTGCTGCTACGCCAGCGCCATCGCCGCCGTGGTGGCGCAGGATTATCCGGTGGAGGACGCCATCACCCTGGCGCGTGCCTACCTGCAACAGGGCTTGGCGGCGGCGCAAGGAGTGGGCGCAGGCCCGGGGCCTATCGCCCATCTTGGCTGGCCAGCCGATCTTGCTCACTTCCCCCGTGCCGTACTGGCAGGGTCTGCCCTCGACCGTCGTTTCGGACTTTATGAGACAAGCAGCGCCCGCCTGCCGGATGGCCCCTTCGCGCCGACCGAACACAACCTCGGTCTCTATCCGGTGGTCGATTCGGTCAAGTGGCTGCGCCGCCTGCTGGGGCAGGGGGTCAAGACCATCCAGCTGCGGATCAAGAATCTGCCTGCCGCTCAGGTGGCACCGGCCATTCGCGATGCGGTAGCGCTCGGTCGCCGCCATGGGGCGCGGCTCTTTATCAACGACTACTGGCAGCAGGCCATCGAGGCGGGCGCCTGGGGCGTGCATCTGGGGCAGGAGGATATGGAGACCGCCGATCTCGCCGCCATTCAGGCGGCCGGGCTGCGCCTTGGCATCTCCACCCACGGCTACTTCGAGCTGATGCGGGCCCGCGAGCTGGCCCCCTCCTATATGGCGCTGGGTCATATCTTCCCGACCAATACCAAGGCGATGCCTTCGCGCCCGCAGGGGCTGGTGCGGCTGCATCGCTACCGCGCCCTGATGTGTGACTGGCCGACGGTCGCCATCGGCGGCATCAACGAGGAGCGGGTGGCGGCGGTCAAGGCAAGCGGGGTCGGCAGTATCGCGCTGGTCTCGGCCATCACTGCCAGCGACGACTGGCAGGGGGTGACCGAACGGCTGCTTGCCGCCGTGGGGGCGGGGGATGAGCCGCGTTCGGCCACCGTGATACGGGAGGCTGAACATGCTCTCTGATGCTGAGTATTTGCGATACGGCCGCCAGCTGATGCTGGCGGAAGTGGGTGAGGCGGGGCAGGCACGGCTCAAGGATAAATCCGTGCTGATCGTGGGCTTGGGCGGGCTTGGCTCGCCGCTCGCCCTCTATCTGGCCGGGGCCGGGGTGGGCACCTTGTGGCTGGCCGATGGCGATACAGTCGATTCCAGCAACTTGCCGCGCCAGATCCTGTTCGATAGCGAGGCGGTCAACCACTCCAAGGCGGAGCTGGCCCGCGAGCGCTTGGCCGCCCACAACCCGCTGGTGGAGCTGATTGCCATCAACCAGCGGCTCGATGCCGCCAGCCTGCCGGAGTTTGTGGCCGAGGTAGATCTGGTGATCGACTGCTGCGACAACCTCGTCACCCGCCAAGCCATCAACGCCGCCTGCGTGGAGCAGGACAAACCCTGGATCTCCGCCGCCGCGGTGGGCTGGCAGGGGCAGCTGATGGCGCGTACCAGCAGTGAGCACGCCTGCTACACCTGCCTCTATCCGCTGGATACCAAGCTCGCCCAGAGCTGCGAGACCAGCGGCGTCACCGGCCCGCTGGTCGGAGTGATGGGCTCTTTGCAGGCGCTGGAGGCATTGAAGCTGCTGCTCGGAATGCCAAGCCCGGCCGCAGGCACATTGCGCCGTTTCGATGCGCTGGCCCATCAGTGGCAGACCCTCACTCTGGCCCCCGACCCCGATTGCCCGGTTTGCGGGCAGTGCCGATGGCCGACACACGATAAGGAGATCACCCCATGACCCTCACCATTCGACTCAACGATAAAGCCCAACCGCTGGCGGCAGGGCAGAGCGTGGCCGACCTGCTGGCGGCGCAAGACGTTAATCCACAGGGAGTGGCGGTAGCCCTTAACGGCGCCGTGCTGCCCCGTGGCCGCTGGGCCGAGACCCGTCTCAATGACGGGGACGAACTTCACCTCTTCACTGCCATTGCCGGAGGCTGACATGCTCAAGATTGCCGATCACACCTTCTCCTCGCGCCTCTTTACCGGCACCGGCAAGTTTGCCCGCCCGGAACTGATGGCCGCCGCCATCGAAGCGAGCGGCTCCCGGCTGGTCACCATGGCCATCAAGCGGCTTGAACCGGGCAAGGCCCACGACGATATCCTGAGCCCCTTGCTGCAACTCGGGGTCAAGCTGCTGCCCAACACCTCCGGCGCCAAGACCGCCGCCGAGGCGGTGTTTGCCGCCCATCTCGCCCGCGAGGCGCTGGGGACGAACTGGCTCAAGCTGGAGATCCACCCCGATCCTCGTTACCTCTTGCCCGATCCCATCGAGACGCTGAAAGCCGCCGAGCAGCTGGTGAAAGAGGGCTTTGTGGTGCTGCCCTACTGCGGCGCCGACCCCGTGCTCTGCAAGCGGCTGGAAGAGGTGGGCTGCGCCGCCGTGATGCCGCTCGGGGCACCCATCGGTTCCAATCAGGGGCTGGTGACCCGGGAGTTTCTCGCCATCATCGTCGAGCAGGCCAATGTGCCTGTGGTGGTGGATGCAGGGATCGGTGCACCAAGCCATGCCGCCGCCGCCTTTGAACTGGGTGCCGATGCCGTGCTGGTCAACACCGCCATCGCGGTGAGCGGCGACCCGGTCGCCATGGGCCGCGCCTTTGCGCTGGCCTGCACCGCCGGTCGCAGCGCCTATGAAGCCGGGCTCGGCGCCCGCGCCCTGCAGGCCCAAGCCTCCAGCCCGCTCACCGATTTTCTGGGGGCGTTATGAGTCATGAAACAGGGGCGACCATGAACATCTCCCCCTTGCCCCAAGGGCAGCCAGAGGTTTGCCCCCCTCTCCCTCTGGGAGAGGGGCTGGGGGTGAGGGCGCCGGGGGTGAGGGCTAAGGAGTCTACCTTTCTCGACCGATGGCAGGAGCTGGAGTGGGACGATATCGGCATGCAGATCCGCGCTAAAACTGCCGCCGATGTAGAGCGGGCGCTGGGTTCACCCCGCCGCACCCTGGCCGATTTTATGGCGCTGATCTCCCCTGCCGCCGAGGCGTATTTGCCGCAGATGGCAGCCGAGGCCGAGCGGCTGACCCGCCAGCGCTTTGGCAACACCATCGGCTTCTATGTGCCGCTCTATCTGTCGAACCTCTGCGCCAACGACTGCACCTACTGCGGCTTCTCCATGAGCAACCGCCTCAAGCGCAAGACCCTGAATGCAGAGGAGATTGAGCGCGAGTGTCTGGCCATCAAGGCGCGCGGTTTTGACAGCGTGCTGCTGGTGACCGGCGAGCACGAGCACAAGGTGGGGCTCGTCTATTTTCGCGAGGTGATGCCCATCATCCGCCGCCACTTCAGCACGGTAGGGATGGAGGTTCAGCCCCTCTCGCAGGCCGACTATGCCGAGCTGAAAAGCCTCGGCCTCGACGCCGTCATGGTCTATCAGGAGACCTACCACGCCCCCACCTACGCCCGCCACCACCTGCGCGGCAACAAGCGGGACATCGCATGGCGCCTCGCCACGCCGGATCGACTTGGCCGCGCCGGTATCGACAAAATCGGGCTGGGGGCGCTGATCGGCCTTTCTGCGGACTGGCGAGTCGACAGCTACTTTGTCGCCGAGCATCTGAGCTGGCTTGAGCGTCACCACTGGCAGAGCCGCTACTCGCTCTCCTTCCCGCGCCTGCGCCCCTGCACCGGTGGGCTGGAGCCTGCCGTGGTCATGTCGGATCGCCAATTGGCCCAACTTATCTGCGCCTGGCGCCTCTTCTCGCCCACGCTGGACTTGTCCCTCTCCACCCGCGAGTCGGCTACGTTTCGCAACGGCGCGGTGCGCCTTGGCATCACCCAGATGTCGGCCGAGTCGCGCACCCAGCCGGGTGGCTATGCCGAAGGGGATAAAGAGGAGCTGGAGCAGTTCGCCATCCACGACGACCGCCCGGTGGGGGAAGTGGCCGCCGCCGTGCGGCAGGCGGGTTTGCAGCCGGTGTTTAAAGACTGGGAACCGTTTTTGGGGAGATAGAGGGTGATTTCCCTTTGCCATACACAGATCGGAGAGAGGGATGCCGGAACACAATAGCTATTCGCGGTAAACGTTGGGCTTCGCAAGCTCAGCCGCAACCTACATCTGTGGTAGGTTGGTGCTGAGCGTAGCGAAGCCCAACATACGAGATAGCCAGACTCCGTGCCTGTGGCGAGCAGGCACGGCTGCGCCGTGTAATCGTAGGGTCGATTAGCCGTTAGGCGTAATCGTCCGCTCCGTGTGATGGGGAATGGCACGGCCTTGCCGTGCAGGACACGAGGCCGCTGGCCTCGAAGGGTGTTCGCCCGCCCTTCGGGCTTGGGCGAGTAACTTTTTTTGCGTGGCTAAAGAAAAGTCACCAAAAGAAAGGCCACCCCCACCAATCCGATCGCTACGCGGTTTCCCTCAGGGCAGGTGCAAGGTCGGACGGACCACCGCAGACGGCACTTTGACCTTCGCCATCCATGGCTTCGGCCAAAGTCCGCTTCGAACATCCTGTTCTCGCGCCAAATCGGGTCGAGCTGTGCTCGCCCTTTTCCGATCTGGCCCCTGTGCCGGCTGCGTCTGCGCCATCATCCCTGATGGCGCTCCTGACCTTGATCCTTCCCCTCGGCGGATTGGAGGGGGAATCAAAATCGTGCCCTTCTTAAGCTCTATCGGCGTTGTGATGTCTTCCCCAAGACTAATTAATTTATTGATCTAGCTCAGGAAACGACAATCTCATCCTTCCTTCCCTTGTTGTGCTCGCTAAGATAGCCGTTTGAGGATGGCCAGCTTGATGTCAGGGATGAATCATGCCAGAGCCTTGTAAGTTAAAAACAGCAGAACGGAGGCTGTTTTTAGAGGGGGAGCACTGCTGGCGATGGTTATAGTCAACTTCATTACTGTTTTTCTATACAGTCGTAATGGTTGATCAAAAATAGGAGGCAATCGAATACGTTCAGTTTCAGAGGTTGGAGTTTAATTTTTTGATTTAATAGAACATTTCTTCAAAGAATATAGGGCCGTAGCGGTGTTAGATGTAAGGTGGTATTGATGTGTTAGCACCGCCTTTCATCTAATCACTGTTAGGAAAAGGAGAACATATGCCCTATCAACCATACTGGAAGTCAGAGTTTCAGAATCACCTAACCTCAATGAAAGGAAAGGGAAATCTCACTTGGTGGGAAGAGGTCTCTGAAGAACTGGAGTCAGGCGGACATAAAATATGGGAATACGTTTATCGCTTCAATCTAGTTAATCCGGCTGCATCAATAATAATATTTTCCTCGGTTTATAAGGCAACTGACCGCTCACGAGAAATAAACAGTGACGCTGTCCGTATAGTTTACGAATGGAAAACAAGAAACGGACTCATCTATTCGAAAATTGCAAAAAAATATCGCGTCGACACGCTATTTGAGAATTTAGAAGGCGCGCTAATTAACGCCTCAAATGATAGCTTTGATTTAAATAAATACGTATGGGTAAACAGTATTCAGGAAACTGATGTACAGTAAGCCTAACAACTGGCTCAAGTAGTTCGCTTCGCTCACTGCGGGACCGGCTAAAGCCGGTCTCTTAACCAAACCTTAGGCGTATACCACATACCGCCGTCACCATCGAGAATCAATATGACAGATAAGAAAGAAATGGTCGTAGTTGATGCTGGTCACCTCGTTTCACCAATCGGTGAACTCAATACGTAATTAGAGGGGTATCTCGTAAACGTTGGGCTCCCCGTAAGTGATGTTGTTGCACCAATTGCTGAAAGGAAAAAGGTCATAGCACAACTCGCTGATGCTCTGGAAATCCTTCCGCACGCCGAACGTGGCAAAGCCCACTACTTATCGCGCTTTACGATTGCAATCGCTGCTGGGCTATTTGATGGCGCATTAAATTATCTTTGGGACGAAACTGTCAGGGCTCTTCGCTACCAAGTGATTAGCTTTGATATTCAATATTTTTATTCGGTTGCCGAGAAAATTAGCTCCCGCTACAAGTCGCTTTCAAAGCCGGAAGAAATCGATCAAGTTAGCGAACACGATCTATTGGAGGGATGTCGCCGAATTGGGTTGGTAACGGATGTTAACTACCAACGATTGGAGCATGTTAATTACATGCGCAATCATGCCAGTGCTGCACATCCAAACGACAACGAAATCGATGGCTACGAGATGCTTGGGTGGTTGACGGTTTGTCTTAAACATGCGATCACTGCGGAGCCAGACCATTCTCTAATTTCCATAAAGCAACTTCTCCAAAACATCCGTACGGTAGCCATCCCAAGTAGTGACTTCTCCGTAATCGGTTCTGATTTGGCAAAACAACCGCAAGAGCGGATTGATGACTTCCTCTGGACTTTATTTGGTATCTACACGGATGATAAATCTGCTCAGCATGCAAGAGACAATATTGAAGGCATTAGTCCGGCCGTCTGGGCTGCGGCAACCGAAGACAGAAAATACGAAATCGGGGCCCGATTCGGAATACTCAGAAAAAATGGTGAGGTTGCGAAGAAGGATGCTTGCCAGAAATTCTTGGAAGTGGTGAGTGGTCTCGCATACAAAGATGAAGACAGCCTTGCCGGAGAACTAATAGAGAAGCTTGAGAACCTCTATCGTGCACATTTTGGATCAAACAATTTTTATAACGAATATCCTCATGCACAAGCACTGAATGATAGCTTACCCGCGACAGGGAAGATTCCCCGTGCGGCGCGGGCAATGTGGGTCAAGGTAATTTCCATTTGCTATGTCGGCAACGGATATGGATACCAGCAAGGAGTCGACGAACAAGCCCTTCCGTATTATCAAAACTACGTAAATAATTTCACCGAAGGAGAAGCAGTCGAATTCATCAAGCTCTTCTTAGAACCCGAGTTTGCCAGCCCGCTATCACGAAACATCCCAGATAAACGAGCCCGTGATTTGGCAACGATCCTGAAGGCCAAACACATGAACGTGCATTTGCAGCGAGCGCTCGATTTAGTCATTACTGCCCCCGCGAAGACTTTGTATGGCCTCTACAACACGACAGACATTCAAGAATGTTGTGCCAAATCTTCCGACCTAACAAATCGTTCCAAGGGACTCCGAAAAAACAGTGCTTTTTCTCCCCCCCTAATATACCAACCCATCCATCTGCCGACCGTGTCGATGGATTCGTGCGCCGCGCGGACAAACTCATCGGCATCGCCCGCTTCGAACGGGCGGATAACGAGTGTGGCGTTGGCAAGGCGTGGGAATGTCATCACTTGCCCTGCTTTTTCAGAAAGTAACTGATATGCCCCGGCGGCATATCGGGCAGCTGGCCAAAGACCTCGTAACCCTGCTTTTGATAGAAGGGGAGGGCCTGAAAACTGGTGGTTTCCAGATGGTAGTTGGTGATGCCCTTGCTTTGGGCGTACTGCTCCATGGCGCCGAGCAGGCGGCCGCCCCAGCCGTCGCGGCGGATGCTTTCGTCGATCCAGAGCCAGTCGACGTGCAGCCAGCCCCACTTGATGTCGGCGATGATGCCGCCGTGTACCTTGCCCTCTTCATCCTTGATAAAGCTGGCGATCCGTTCGCGCAGATGGGTGCCGGCGTGATCCTTGTTGAAGCCCGAGAGGCCAATGCGCAGCGCTTCGATCTCATCGTCCTGAGGCGGTTGGGGTGGGGTGAGTTGCATAGTGCTTCCTGCTTGATGGTGGTTGTCTCTAACGGGTTGCCGCTTCCAGCGCGGCTATCTCGCCGCCGCTTCCAGCGCGGCTATCTCGCCGCCGCTGATAAGCGGCAGGTTGCGGCTGATCTGCTCCACCGGCCAGTCCCACCAGGCGATGGCATTGAGACGGGCGATGGTGTCGTCGTCGAAGCGGTAGCGGATCACTTTCGCCGGGTTGCCGCCGACCACGGCGTAGGCGGGCACGTCACCGGTGACCACGGAGCGGGCGGCGATAATGGCGCCGTTGCCGACTTTTACTCCCGGCATGATCAGGGCGTCATAGCCAATCCAGACATCGTTGCCGATGACGGTGTCGCCCTTGTAGGGGAGGCTGCCCGGGGCGGGGGCGGCACTCTCCCAGCCGTTGCCGAAGATAAAGAAGGGGTAGGTGGAGAAGCCGGAGGTCTGGTGGTTGGCGCCGTTCATGATGAACTTCACCCCGCGGGCGATGGCGCAGAACTTGCCGATGATGAGCTTGTCGCCGATGAAGGGGAAGTGGTAAAGGACGTTGCGCTCAAAGCCCGCCGAATCCTCCGGGTCGTCGTAATAGGTGTAGTCACCCACTTCGATATTGGGCCCCTTGATGGTGTTCTTGATAAAGCACACCTGGGGGAAGCCGTTCATGGGGTGGGGATTGGCGGGATCCGGTCCGTGCATCTGGTCTCCTTGGATGGGCCGGGCTAGAGCGCCGGGAAGTAGCAGGCGCTCATGTCGATGGGGTGATCGGGGCAGTCGGGCAGATAGAACTGCCAGCCCGCATCGGAGAAAGCGCGCAGCTCGGTTTCGACAAACTTGATGGCGAGGCTCAGGGCCTGCAGGCTGTCGATGCCGTAGATAAAGGTCTTGTCGCTCAGCCCCGCCAGCTTCACCTTGCAGCGCCAGTCACCGCCAGCCGAGCGTGGATCCGGCTCGGGGGCCTTGATGGCGATTTTGAGGACGAGCTGTTCCCCTTCGGTGCTGATGGCGTCGAAGCGGGCGTTAACGATGGCGTTTTTCATCTGGCGATTCCTTTTCCGTGGTACAGCCCCTGCGGTTGCGGGTGGCTGGCTCCCTGATGGCTGATGAGGTGAAAACTGGACTCAGGACGGCCAGCGTAAATGAACTTGTGAGTTGAAACAATGGGATATGCGTGACCGGGGGAGGGGGCTTTCGTCGCCGTGAGCGAGCGCAGTGGCGGGAGTAGCAACGCGCTGGCCACCCGTGGTGGCCGAGAGGCTGGCAGGCTGCTAGATGTAAAGGATTGTTGGCTGTGGCCGCAGATTTTTCTGTTCTGCCGATGAGGGCGAGCGAGTCCTCTTGAGGCAGAATATCTCCCCCCTGTTTGACGTTGAAGTACAGGAGTCTCCGTGGCGCTTTCGGTAACCCAGCTTTATGAAGTGATGGCCCAGCTGCCAGATCCCGTCTTTATCCTCAGTGAAGATGGCTATTACGTGGAATATATCGGCGGCATGGAGCAGCAATCCTATCACGATGGCAATCCGCTGGCGGGCAAGCAGCTGGCCGATGTGCTGCCACCCGAGATGGCCATATGGGTCAAGGCGCAGGTAGCAGAGTCGCTGGCGAGCGGTCAGGTGCGAGTGGTGGAGTATGAGCTCTCAGCAGCCGAGGTGGGGGGGATCAATGCTGCCGCCGGGCCGCAAGGGATACAACGTTTCGAGGGCAAGATTGCGCCGCTGCCCTCCCTCTATGACGGCAAGCGGGCGGTGGCCTGGGTGACCCGCAATATCACCCGCCAGTACGAGTTGCAGCAGCGACTGCTGCGCCAGAGTGAAACCGACCAGCTGACTGGCCTCCATAACCGCCGTTTCTTCTTCGAGCACTGCCAGCCGTTGCGGGCAGGGGAGGCCCCCTGCGGTCTTATCATGCTCGACATCGATCACTTCAAGCAGCTCAACGATCGCTACGGCCATCAGCAGGGAGATCGGGCCTTGCAGCGCTTCAGTAGTTGTATTGATGCCCTGTTGCGGGCGGATGACCTCTTTGTGCGCAGCGGTGGCGAGGAGTTTCTGATCCTGCTGCCGCGGATCGATGAAGCCGGTTTGCAGCAGATGGCGGAGCAGATCCGTGCTGCCGTCGAAGCGCTGCCTGCCGATCCGGTCGCCATCACGGTCAGTCTGGGCACAACTCTGGTGCAGCCGGAGGAGGAGATCAATCAGGCGCTGGCTCGGGCCGACGAGTGGCTCTATCGGGCCAAGCGGGCAGGCCGCAACCGGGTGGCGCACTGCCCGGCAGGTTGAAAGTGCCGCCCCGGTCGCTGTCGGAAATAGCCTGCGCTTTTACCCTGAATAAATTGGCTGACATCACTGTCAATTAGTAGAAAAGTTGGCCGTATTATTTAACTCATATTCCACAGCTTAAGGTGTTAATATTATCGGCCTGATCGCTGGTCTTATTTGTGTTGTTGGGCAACAGCATGAGGTTTTATCGGTATGTTATCAAACAGGCGTGAATCTGGTTTTGGGTGACGAATGTGATACATCCTGTTGTCTTTTGAAACATTCCGATTCAAACAGTCATGAATTATTAACCTTGACCCGGATAGCGATTTCAACGATGGTAGCGTGGCAGCTCCGTTTCTCTCCGGTGGCTCTGTTGGCCGCTGGCGGCGTTGTTTTTTCATGTGCAGGGCGATATGCAACGACATATCTCCAGCCTGTTATTCGGGCCAATAAAAATAATGATGACAGATTAATAAGGTATATATTGCAATGAGTGTTTCTATTGCTGAAAAGAGTAACCCTGTTTCAAAATTGAAATGGGAGAAAAGCGATTCGGTATGGACCATGGGCCTATATGCCACTGCTGTCGGTGCCGGTACGTTATTTCTCCCTATTACGGTTGGCAGTAATTCCCCGGTTATTTTGCTGTTTATTTTATTGCTGGCTTTTCCGCTCTCTTATTATTCCCACCGGGCATTGAGCCGCTTTGTGCTCTCCAGCTCCCATCGGGAAGGGGATATCACCCATGTGGTGGAGGAGCACTTCGGTGCCAAGGCGGGCAAGCTGCTGATGCTGGTTTATCTGATGGCCTTCTACCCCATCATTCTGGTCTACAGCATCTCCATCACCAACGCGATCCAGAGCTTCGTGGTTCACCAGTTGGGGGATGCCGAGCTTCCGCGCGGCTTGCTGGTGCTGGGGGGGATGCTGGGCCTGCATCTGGTGCTGCTGGCTGGCAAACAGATCGTGGTATCGGCCATCAGCGTGCTGGCACTGCCGATGGTCGCCTTTCTGATTGGCCTCTCTATCTATCTGCTGCCCCAGTGGAGCCTCTCCTATTTCAGCGAGAGTCAGTCTGTGGAGTGGCGTGATCCGGCGTTCTGGAAATCCCTCTGGCTGATCGTGCCGGTGATGGTGTTTTCGTTCAGCCATGCGCCCATCATCTCCTCCTTCAGTGCGGCGCAGAAGAAGCGCTGTCAGGAGAGTGCCGACCTGCGCGCCAAGCGGATTATCAAGTGCAGCAGCATGCTGATTTGCGGCAGCGTGCTCTTTTTCGTGGTGAGCTGCGTGATGAGCCTGAGTCAGGCCGAGATGGCGCTGGCCCGCACCGACAATATCTCGGTGCTGTCGGCGTTGGCGAACAAGTTCTCCAATCCGCTGATCGCCTATGTGGGGCCGCTCATCGCCATTCTGGCCATGTCCAAATCCTTCCTCGGCACCTCCATGGGGGTGAGCGAGGGGACGGTGAGCATGGTGAGCGGTGCCTGTCAGGGGCTGGGGCTCTCTCTCAAGGAGTCGACCATCGCCCGGGTGTCATCGGTGATCCTGTTTATGGTGACCGCCGTCATCACCTATCTGAACCCCAATGTGCTCGACATCATCGAGCGCGTCAGTGGCCCGCTGATCGCGGTGATCCTGTTTCTGCTGCCGGCCTGCTCCATCTATCGCTTGCCCGCACTCAAGCGTTATCGCGGGCCGAGTACCCTTTTTGTGTTGGTGATGGGGCTGCTTGCCATCTCGGCCCTTATCTACGATCTGCTTTGACCGGGCGGTATCCCGCACAAATCAAAAAGGGCGACCATCTGGTCGCCCTTTTTCTGTGCATCGGGGTTAGCCGAGCAGGCCGCTGGCGCTCTGGCCCGCCATCAGCAAGCCGATGGCCAGCACGCTGAACCAGACCAGGGTTGCGCTTACCAGCAGATAGCCGCTGGCGACGAACAGACCATCCCGCTGCAACATGCCAGTGGCAAGCAGCAAGATGGCCCAGGCAGGCATGGCGTTGGTGAACGGGATGGCGCCCAAGGGCAGCATCAGCAGCAGGGCGGCCAGCATGATCAGCAGGCCGTTGCAGCGGTTGACCGTGTTGCTGCCGGTCAGCACCAGCAGGCGCGGGCGGATAACGCGATCGACCCGGGCCAGCAGATCCGCTCCCTTGTGCAGGGTCGGCTTGAGCTGGTCGGCAGCGAAGCGGCGCTCCATCAGCATGGCGGGCAGCCAGGGCACCCGATTGAGGGTGATGCCGATCCCGATAAAGAGGATCAGCAGGCCAAACGGGGTGCTGACCCCGGGAATGGAGACCGGCAGCAGGAAGGGGACGGTGAGCAGCACGCAAAACAGCAGCATGCCCTGCTCGCCCACCAGCGCGAGCATCTGGCGCAGGCTGATGTGGCTCTCGTCGATGGCATGCGCGGTGGCCCGCAGGGTATCCGCGAGGGTAGTTGTGGGGTCGTTGAGTTGCGCGGCAACCATTCCCTGATGTCCTTTTGAGTAGTGATAACGGGCCCCGATGACCCGATTTGGCGCCAGCATACGTGGCAGAGGTTAACCGTCGATGAATGGTGGCAGGGGCGCATAGCGGCGCCAGTGGGGCGGCTCGGCAGAGGTTCCGGCGAGAGGGAAATCCCGCGATGAAAGTGATCCGGTACAGCCGCCGTTTAGGATGGGCCTAGGACGCCTCTGGTATGCTTTCTGCACAATCACACAGGGAGCAGGGGATGATGATGAAGAGAGTCGGGATAGTGATGATGGGGTTGTTGCTGCCACTGGGGCCGGTCTGGAGTGCCGAGGCCGCGACCACATCCGGTTGGCAGGTGACGCCATTTTTCGGTTACAGCTCAGCCATCGACTTCGAGAAGATCGATGAGGTGCAGCCGGTGCCGGTTTCTGCATCGTTTGATTCACTGCAGGGGCAGGGCTCCGGCAGCTGGGGCCTCTTTATCAGCAAGGAGGTGGATGATCCCGGCATGATTGAGCTGCTCTACAGCCATCAGTCCACCACCCTCTCTTCCGACCAGCCGGATCGCCTGACGGTGGACACCCTGCACTTTGCCGGTGCGCTGACCCTCTCTGACAACCTGATGGCGCCCTATATCGGCGCCGGGATCGGGGTGACCCGCTTTGCCGCCTACGATAGCGAGGTGACCCCTTCCATGTCGCTGGCACTCGGGGTGCAACCGCGCCTCGCCGAGCATCTGGCGCTGCGGGCCGAGGTGCGCGGTTATGGCTCGCTGGTCAACGACAACAATCAGTTTCTCTGCAACCCGGAGCAGTGCGTGTTCAAGGTGCGCGGGGAGCTGGTAACCCAATGGCAGGCCAATATCGGTCTTACCTTCCGCTTTTAGGCGGGGGGATTTCCCACATGAAACAAGGGCCCTTGGGCCCCTGTATCAGCAGCAATCTTCCGCCGTGATCGGCAATCCACCGATAGCTCTTTACGCCTCTTTATTAGTCGGCGTCGCCCATACCGCGCAGTTTCTACCCGCCTCCTTGGCGCCATAAAGCGCCTGATCCACCCGCTTGAACAGCGAGACGGCCGGCTCCTTGGGCTCGCGGATCCCCACTCCCAGGCTGACCGTCATGGTATGGGCCGGGTCGGGGGCTATGGTGCGGGTCGCAGTGAGCAGGGTGTTGGCCAGTTGCTGCAGCTCGGCTTCGTGGGCGACGGGCAGCAGCAGGGCAAACTCTTCACCCCCGACACGGGCCGCCAGCGCACCGGGCGGGCAGTGCTGTTGCAACAGCTCGCCAAACTGCTGCAACACCCGATCCCCGATATCGTGGCCGTAGTTGTCATTGATCACCTTGAAGTGATCGAGATCCAGCAGGATGAGGGCGTGGCAAATCCCCTGCTCCAGAAACAGCTGCTGATGAAAGTAGCGCCGGTTTGGCAGCCGGGTCAGATCATCGAACAGTGCCTGTTGTCTGAGCTGGGTATTGATGTGGAAGAGGTGGTGCATGGTGCTCAGGATGCCGATGCTGCTGAGCAGGATGCCGCTGGAGCGCAGCAGATCCTCGGCATAGATGGCGAGCCAGAGTGGCTGCGCCACCAGCTCATCCATGATGTCGGCGGTGGCCCCCATGATCCACAACATCAGACCGCAGGAGAGCATGCGGTAGGTGTGGGTGGGCAGGTGGGCGCACTGCACGACCCAGAACAGGAACATCATGGTGAGCCAGTTGATCACCTCGAAGCCAAAGCTGACGGCGTAAAAGCGCTCGTAAGGGAAGTGGGGCAGCAGCAACAGATGAAGGGCCATGATGGCCAGCATCACTATCCCCAGCAGCGCGATGTGGGCGCGATGCTCCCGGTCGAGATGACGGTAGTGGGAGAGGCTGATGTCGAGACGATCGAACTGCATGGTGTTCCTCGGATTGGGCCTGCCATCAGGTTGCAAACAAGAGGCTGCGTAATGGCATGCCGTGGTCGGATAACAGGAAACGGCTGGTCTGTCAGTGTAAACGAGCGGGCCCGCAGCACGCGATATCGATGACGTCAGCTTGTGGGCTGGCTCAGGGTTTGCGCACTTCTGGTGCGTGAAGTATCGCCTGCCCTGTGACAGGGCGACCCTGGGCAGGTTAGCGTAGCTCATGCGCCAAATTGGTGCGTTGATGATGTGTGATCTTTCTAATGCAATGATTTAAAAGGATTTAAATTTATGGCCCGCTTTATGCTTTTTAGATGTCAGACGGTCTCTTGCGGTCATCGACGGCAGATGCAGTGATGAGGAAGTGGCAAGAGGCATCCCCGTGCCGGGCACGGGTGTGATTCTGGCGGGTTGCAGCAACACCTTGCGGTTCGCCACAGATTCAATCAGGGAAACGGAGCCGGTCTTGTACCGGTACGACAGGGAAGGAGAGTGCTCTATGGTCAAAAAATGGATGATGGCGGGTCTGACGATGTTGCCTGCCTTGCTGGTTACCCCAAGTTGGGCCGAAGAGGTCGCTCAGGTACAGGCTGCGGTGGCGCCGGTTGCCGCCATGACAATCAACAAGGGTGACAACACCTGGATGCTGCTCTCGGCGGCGCTGGTGATCCTGATGTCGATCCCCGGTCTGGCCCTCTTCTATGGTGGTCTGGTGCGGGCCAAAAACATGCTGAGCGTGCTGATGCAGGTCTTTACCCTGTTCTGCCTCATCTGCGTGCTCTGGGTGCTCTACGGCTATTCGCTGGCCTTTACCGAAGGGGGCAATTTCTACGGCTCCTTCAACAAGGTGCTGCTCAAGGGGGTAACCCCTGACTCCATCGCCGCCACCTTCAGCAAGGGTGTCGGGATCAGCGAGCTGATCTATGTGGTGTTCCAGGGGGCCTTTGCCGCCATCACCTGCGGCCTTATCGTGGGGGCGTTTGCCGAGCGCATCAAGTTTGCTGCCGTGCTGCTCTTCTCGGTGATCTGGTTCACCTTCGCCTATATCCCGCTGGCTCATATGGTGTGGTACTGGGCGGGTCCGGATGCCTATACCAGCGCCGAAGCCGCAGCAACCGCGACCGCCACTGCCGGTTATCTGTTCCAGCATGGTGCGCTGGACTTTGCAGGCGGCACAGTGGTGCACATCAACGCCGCCGTGGCGGGTCTGGTGGGTGCCTATCTGGTGGGCAAGCGTCTGGGCTACGGTCGTGATCCCATGACCCCCCACAGCCTGACCATGACCATGATCGGCGCCTCCCTGCTCTGGTTCGGCTGGTTCGGTTTCAACGCAGGCTCCGCGCTGGAAGCCAACGGTATCGCCGCACTCGCCTTTATCAACACCTGGGTAGCGCCGGCTGCGGCAGCTCTCTCATGGACGCTGGCCGAGTGGGTGATGAAGGGACGTCCCTCCCTGCTGGGTGCGGCATCCGGTGCGGTGTCCGGTCTGGTGGTGATCACTCCGGCAGCCGGTTTCGTCGGTGTGGGCGGTGGTCTGGTGATGGGCCTTATCAGTGGTGTGGCGGGTCTGTGGGGTGTCCACGGTCTCAAGCGCATGTTGGGGGCCGATGACAGTCTGGACGTGTTTGGCGTGCACGGGGTGTGCGGCATTCTCGGTGCTCTGCTGACCGGCGTTTTTGCCAGCCCGGATCTGGGCGGTACCGGGGTGTGGGACTATGTCACCAATCAGGTTGCCGAGGGTTACTCCATCCTGACTCAGGTGAAGATTCAGGCTATCGGGGTCGGAGTCACTCTGCTCTGGTCCGGTGCCGTGGCGGCGATTGCCTTCAAGGCGGTCGACATGCTGGTGGGTCTGCGGGTGAATGGCGATGCCGAGCGGGAAGGGCTGGATGTTACCTCCCACGGCGAGAAGGCTTACAGCATGTAATCCCGAATGCCAGAGAACAAAAAACCGCCGGGATCGGCGGTTTTTTTATGACTCTAAAGCTGCAAAGCCTGAGTTCACACTCTTAGTTCACGACGGCCACGTTGATGCTGCCATTGCCCTGGGTCATGCGCACACGGGCGCCCGGGGTGAAGGTGGGGCTGGCTTTCTGCACGACCACGATGGCTTCGCCGTTCTCTTTCTTGATCTCCAGCTCGACGCCGTCGACCTGATTCATCTTGTTGCCGATGGCGTTACCTGCCGCTGCACCGGCGATGGCGCCACCTGCGGCTGCGATGTCGCGTCCGGTGCCGCCACCGACTGTGCTGCCCAGCAGGCCACCGACTACGGCGCCGCCAATGGTGCCAATCAGGGAGTTCTCATCGGCCTGGATCTTCACCGGGCGGGTGGAGATGATGGTGCCGTAGCTGACGGTCTGCACCTGTTTGGCGCGGTCTTTGGTGTAAACATCGCCAGAGTAAACGTCACTGTTGGCGCATCCGGTGATGGTGGTTGCTGCCAGCAGGGCAATAAGGGTCATACGCTTCAACATGGTGGGCCTCCTGGGCTGCACGTAATTTGAACAATCCGGTTGATGAGTGAACTTTACTCCAACCCCGTCACACATGAAATCGGCAAAATGTAACCAATTATGCGTTCTGTAACCGGTTTTGTCCTTGAATCGCAGCTGTACCGGAGAGGGTTTTAACCAGCAGCAGACGGTCTTCTCCGGGGCCGAAATAGTCGGCTATTTCCGCCTGCAATGTGTAACCGAGCCGGTAGTAGAGGCGCTGGGCCGGATTGGCCGGATCGACCGTGAGCCGCAGTTCGCTGATCTGCAGCGCCTGCTGGTTGGCCTCCATCTGGCGCATCATTCGCTCGGCCAGACCAAAACCGCGCGCCTCGGGCAGCACCGCCAGCGAGAGCACCCAGCCTTGCGACCGCTCCTGACCGAATCCCCCCAGCACATAACCCACCAGCTGCCCCTCGTATTCGGCCACCAGCAACAACTCGGGCCACAAATCCATCGCCTGACGGAAGAAGAAGGCGGGATAGACATCTTCGCCAAACACCTTGGCATCGATCTGCCAGATGGCGTGCATGTCATTGTGGGTGGCGGGGCGTAGCAGGGGCGGGTTGTGGTGCATCAGGACTCCATCGGCAGCAAACGGATCGGCAACGCCGCTGACCTTGGGGTCAACGGCAGAAAAGGAGTCATAGGGTAGTGGTCATCCCCTGCCGGATGCAAGGGATTGGCGGTTATGGCGGCAGGGGGCGGCTCTGGGGCAGTTTGGGCGCTTTGCGCAAGCCGTCGAGCAGGTGGCGGAGGGTGAGCCAGGGGTGGCGCAGCAACATGCGCGGGCCGCTCCACTTCATCACCTGCTGGATTTGTTTGCGCATCGCCGGGGCGTAGCAGTGGATATTGCAGTTGGCACAGGTGGGTTTGTGGCCGTGGCCATAACGGCAGCGACGAAGGCGCTGATGGGCGAAATCCCGCAACTGGCGACAGTGGCGGCAATGGGGATCCTGATGATGGTGCTGGCAGTAGAGGCGGATCATGGCGCTGACCGTCTGCTGCTCGCGCATGAGTCTGGGGTGGTCACTCGCTTTTTTGCTGGCTGCGGCGTGTGAGCCCCGGGCTGGGCTGGCATGATGACTTTTCATGGCCGCCATTCTCCTGACCTGCTCGCATGGGGTGTTGATACAGGTCAAAAGGGGGGATAAAAAACAGGGCCCGCAGGCCCTGTGTCATCAGATGAGGCTGGTTGCCTGCTCCAGCCAGGCGAGGTCCTCGCCTTCGAGCAGTGGGCTCAGGCGGCGGAACACCTCAACGTGGTATTCGTTGATCCAGCGGAATTCGGCCGGACTCAGCAGGCTGCGGTCGATCAGGCGGGTATCGAACGGCACGTAGGTCAGGCGCTCGAAGCCCAGCATCGGCAGCTCGCCAACCTGTTCCAGCTCGGTCACCACCACCAGGTTTTCGCAACGGATGCCAAAGTCATCTTCACGGTAGTAGCCCGGCTCGTTGGAGAGCACCATGCCCGGTTGCAGGGCGACCATGCTCCCTTTTGGCGCGATGCGCTGGGGGCCTTCGTGGACACTCAGGAAGTGACCGACGCCGTGACCGGTGCCATGGTCATAGTTGTAACCGGCCTGCCACAGCGGCATGCGGGCCAGCACGTCGAGCTGGATACCGGCGGTGCCACGGGGGAAGCGGGCCTGATCCAGCGCTATATGGCCCTGCAGTACCCGGGTAAACATCGCTTTCTGCTCGTCGCTCACCTCACCCACCTTGATGGTGCGGGTGATGTCGGTGGTGCCATCCATATACTGGGCGCCGGAGTCCAGCAGATAGAGGCTGTCCTGACCGAACGCGCGCGGGGTGCCATTGGTGTGGTGGTAGTGGCACATGGCGGCGTTGGGGCCGAGCGCGGAGATGGTATCGAAGCTCGGCTCGACGTAGTGCTCCTGCTCGCGGCGGAACGCTTCCACCTGATCGGCCAGAGTGCCTTCATCCACCCCCTCGAACTCGCCGGAGGCGACCAGCCGATCCAGCCAGGCGAGGAAGCGGGTCATGGCCACACCATCACGCAGGTGAGCGGCACGCATGCCGGTCAGCTCGATCTCGTTCTTGCACGCTTTCGGCAGCATGGTGGGGTCTTGCCCTGCCACCAGAATGGCGCCCGCCTCTTCCATGACGAGCTGGGTCCAGGCGTTGGCGCTGTCCGGATCGGCCAGCACCTTCTGCTGATCTTCACCGATGCGCTGCAACACGTCGCCCAGCTTGTCGATGGGGTAGACGGAGACATCCTGCCCCACGTGTTGGGTAAAGGCGAAGCAGTCAATTTTGTCGGTATCGACGAAGAAATCCATGCTGGTGTTGGCGTAGAGCACCGCAAAGCCCAGCACCACCGGCAGCCGGTCGATATCGCGGCCACGCAGGTTGAGCAGCCAGTTGATGGGCTCGGCCTGGGTCAGCAGCACGGCATCCAGCCCGCGCTTGCGCAGGTCGGCCGCCAGCTGTTCACGTTTGGACTGGCTGGACTGGCCCGCCAGCTCCTCGCTGTAGAGGATGACCGGGCTCTTGGTCGGCTCCGGGCGATCGCTCCAGTTCAGGTCGATGGGGTTCTGCTCGACGCGGATCAGCTCGATACCGCGGTCGGCCAGCACGGCCTTGGCATTCTTGTACCAGGTCAGGCTGTGCAGGCGGGCATCGAAGCCAACCCGGGAGCCTGACGGCAGCTGCTCGGCCAGCCACTGCACATGGGGATTTTCAATGAGGTGGAGGAATTCGAACAGTTCGGCGGGGGTTTGCATCCGCGCTTGCACCGTATAGCGACCATCGACAAAGAGGGCTGCTCGCTGGGCCATGATGATGGCGACGCCGGCAGAGCCGTTGAAACCGGTGATCCAGTCAAGCCGCTCGGCATAGGCGGGGATGTACTCGCCGAGGTGCTCATCATCGTGGGGGACGATAAAGGCGTCCAACTCCTGCATGGCCAGCTCGGCCCTGACTTGGGCGACGCGGGTTTCAATTATCTCGAAATTATTCATGTCGTTAGTGCCAGATGGTTGCTATATGAGTGTTCAGTTTTTATGGCCGCTGGCCAGGATCCGCTTGATCGACTGACCCGCTGCTTCGATATGCTGCCTGAGCAGCACCACCGCCTCGTGCTTGCGCCGGGCGCGGCACAGTTCCAGCAATTGGGCGTGTTCACGCTCCGCCTTGTCCACCCCGTCGCTGGCAAAGAGCAGCTCGAAGCGGACATAGCGGTCACAGCTCAGATTGATCTGGGCGATCAGTTCAAGTGCCTGGGGGCGACCGGCTGCCTGATAGAGGGTGGCGTGAAAGCTGTGGTTCAACTCGGCCCAATGTTCGATCTGGGTGCCTGACTCCAGGGCGTGATCAAACTGGGAGAGGATCGCCTCCGCTTGCGCGAAGGTGGCTTCCGTCATCTTGTCGACGGCGTGAAACAGGGTATCGGCTTCCAGCAGCGCTCGCAAATAAAAGAGCTCTTCAATGGCCGAGGCGTCCAGCATGGTGACTACGGCGCCGCGATGGGCTTCGAACTTCACCAGCCCCTGCGCTTCCAGCTGCATCAGGGCTTCGCGCACCGGGATGCGGCTCACGGCCAGCTCTTTGGCAATGGCATCCTGACGCAAGGGGGCGCCAGCGGGGAACTCCCCACGGAGGATCCGGCCACGGAGGTTTTCCATCACCATCTGGGTTCGGGTCTTGTAGGGTGGGGTCATGGTCGGGTCACGATTGGGCGTTACAGAATTGTATATTGTATAAAGTTTGGCTGAATCTAACCTGTCACAATAGGCAAAGGCAAGGTTTTGGCCCCTTTAACGGGGGTGATGGCGGCGTTCGGGGCTCTACAAAAACAAAAATGCCGGTCAGCGTGGCTGACCGGCATGATGTCACTGATACGAAGCGAGCCTGTTACAGCTGCGGGCCTGCCGCAACCAGACGTTTGCCTTCGTCGTTATCGGTGAAGCGCTCGAAGTTCTTGATGAAACGGCCTGCCAGATCGACGGCCTTGGCATCCCACTCGGCCTTGTCGGCGTAAGTGTCGCGCGGGTCGAGGATCGCCGGGTTCACATCGTGCAGCGTGGTCGGGATCTCCAGATTGAAGATCGGCAGCACCTTGGTCTCGGCCTTCTCGATGGAGCCATCCAGGATAGCGTCGATGATAGCGCGGGTATCCTTGATGGAGATGCGCTTGCCGGTGCCGTTCCAGCCGGTGTTGACCAGATAGGCTTCTGCACCTGCCGCTTCCATCCGTTTCACCAGCTCCTGACCGTACTTGGTCGGGTGCAGGGAGAGGAAGGCTGCGCCGAAGCAGGAGGAGAAGGTTGGAGTCGGCTCTGTGATGCCGCGCTCGGTACCGGCCAGTTTGGCGGTGAAGCCAGACAGGAAGTGGTACTTGGTCTGCTCCTTGGTCAGTTTGGAGACCGGTGGCAGCACGCCGAAGGCGTCGGCAGTCAGGAAGATCACCTTGGTGGCGTGACCTGCCTTGGAGACCGGCTTGACGATGTTGTCGATGTGATAGATGGGGTAGGAGACGCGGGTGTTCTCGGTCTTGGAGCCATCATCGAAGTCGATGGTGCCATCGGCAGCAACGGTCACGTTCTCCAGCAGCGCATCGCGACGGATGGCGTGGTAGATGTCCGGCTCAGCCTCTTCGGAGAGCTTGATGGTCTTGGCGTAGCAGCCCCCTTCGAAGTTGAACACGCCGTGGTCATCCCAGCCGTGCTCGTCATCGCCGATCAGCTGACGCTTGGGATCGGTGGAGAGGGTGGTCTTGCCGGTGCCGGAGAGGCCGAAGAAGATGGCGACGTCGCCGTCCTGACCCACGTTGGCGGAGCAGTGCATGGAGGCAATGCCGCGCAGGGGCAGGAAGTAGTTCATCATGGAGAACATGCCCTTCTTCATCTCGCCACCGTACCAGGTGCCACCGATGAGCTGCATCTTCTCGGTCATGTTGAAGGCAACAAAGTTCTCGGAGTTGAGACCCTGCTCCTTCCAGTTCGGGTTGGTGCACTTGGCACCGTTCATCACCACGAAGTCAGGCTTGAAGGTTTTCAGCTCTTCATCGCTCGGGCGGATGAACATGTTTTTCACGAAGTGTGCCTGCCAGGCCACCTCGGTGATGATGCGCACGGCCAGGCGGGTATCCGGGTTGGCACCGCAGAAACCGTCGACCACAAACAGGCGCTTGCCGGAGAGCTGTTTGGTGACCAGCCCTTTCAGATGTGACCACACTTCCGGGGTAATGGCTTTGTTATCGTTTTTACCCTGGTCAGACCACCACACAGTATCCTGGGTAGTGGCATCTTTGACGATATATTTATCTTTCGGGGAGCGACCGGTGAAGATACCGGTGTTTACGTTGACGGCGCCCAGCTCGGTCACCACACCGCGCTCAAACCCTTCCAGGTCAGGGCGTGTCTCTTCCGCGAAAAGCTGCTCGTAAGAGGGGTTGCGAACGATTTCTTGGCTGTTTTTGATGCCGTACTGGTCCAGTCCTAATTGTTGGGCCAGGGTGGGTTCTGCCACGATTGTCATTGTATTCTCCTGGGTTCAGAGGTTGGTAGGGTTCTATCTGACGGTCATCCTATCACTTAGGTGGTAGAGTTTAGCGATCGCCATCAAACTTTATAAAATAGGGTATTTTTTTGTTATTAAAGTTAAAGGCGGGTTTTGCCCGCCTTTAATTAGTGTAACTGGTTTGCATCATTGCCGGGAGCCCTGCTGAACAGGGTTTCGACATCGATCCCATTAAATTGGTACTGGGCGCCGCAATAATCACAGTGCATGTCGATCTTGCCGAGCTCCTGCACCATCTCCATGACCTCTTCCTTTTCTATCTGCAACAGGGCCCCTTCGCAGCGCTCGCGGGAGCAGGTGCAACGGAACTCGACCGCCTGCGGATCGAACACCCGCACCTTGTCCTGATGGTAGAGACGGTAGAGGATCTCTTCTGCCTGCAGGCCGAACAGCTCTTCATCCTTGATGGTGCTGGTGAGCTGGGTCAGGTGATCGAAATCGTTGCTGTGATCCTCGCTCTGGGCGGGCAGCTCCTGCAGCATGATGCCGGCAGCGCGCGGCGCACCTTCGTGGTAGCCGGTGCGGATCCACAGCTTGGTGGCCAGCTGTTCGGAGCGGGCGAAGTAGTGCTCCAGGCAGCCCGCCAGGGTGTCGGCATCCAGCGCGATGATGCCCTGATAGCGCTCGCCCTGCTCCGGGGTGATGGTGATGATCAGCTGGCCGTTGCCAATCAGGCTCTGCAGCTTGCCATCGCTCGGCAGCTCGCCTTCATAGCGGGCCACGCCGCGCAGCTGCTGGTTGTTGTCACCGTTGATCACGGCCAGACGCACCGGGCCATCGCCCTGCAGTTGCACCGTGATGGAGCCTTCAAACTTGAGGGTGGCGGTCAGCAGGCTGGTGGCGACCAGCAGCTCGCCCAGCAGTTTTTGCACCTGCACCGGGTAGTTCTGGGCTTCCACTACGTGGCGGTAGGTGTGATCCAGCTGGACCAGCTCGCCACGCACTTCGTACTCTTCAAACAGATAGCGATACAGCAGATCTTGGTTGCTCATCATGTATTCCTGGCTTTTCGGTGAGGTAAATCGGGCGGGCTGGGGTTGATGCCAGCCCGGTATCAAATCGGGGTCGGTCAGTACTGTTTGACCTTGAGCAACTGGCGTCGCTCCTGCTTGTCGGGGCGGCGCTCGGGGCTGGGGGCAAACTGGCTGTTGAAGCGGCGTGCCTCGCTGTTCTCGGCCCGTTTTTTCAGGCTCTCGGCGGTCTCTTCATAGAGCTGCTGGGCCAGCGGGGCTGATTTGCGCTGCTCGCTCAAGGCCAGCACCCGCACTTCGCGTTCGTCCTGCCCCTGCCAGAAGCGGATCAGTGCACCCACTTCCACCTGTTTGCCCGGTTTGCTGCGCTGACCATTGTAGTGCACCTTGCCCCCGTCTATCTGATCCCGCGCAATGGAGCGGGTCTTGTAGAAACGGGCCGCCCACAACCACTTGTCGAGACGAACCTCGAGGGCACTTTCTGCATGATTGGGCATGAACAGGCTCCATAACGGGGAAAAGAGGTGGTCGATTATACCAGAGCACGGGGTCGGGATAGAAACCGGGCAGCCGCGGCGCGGCGCGCAAACCATGTCAAGGTGATGCAACATATGGGCAGTTTGCTGATTCACAAGGGAAAGCGCTGCTTTATCGGGTATCCATGGGGGCTGGGAGGGGCCTCCATACCGCGCATATAACACTGCCGCCCCGGTTGGGGGCGGCAGTGTTCACATCCATCGACCATGTCAGAGTCAGAAGTGATCGTGCTGATCCGGCTTCTTCTGGTCGTGTGGCCCTTCGCTGTGGGCGATGGCGGTGCGGATGAGATCAACCCCGGCGCGGATAATCAGCACCCCCATGTTGACCAGCTTGACGCAGACCCACATGAAGGTGATGAGCAGGATCAGCTTGAGCACGGTCTGGAACGCTTCCAGGAAGTTCTGCTCCAGCTGGGCGGTCAGGCCGTTGGCGCTGGTCATCAGCCAGGTGTAGACCTCGCGCACGAACGGGATGCGGCTTGGCATCTCCAGTACATCCAGTGCGGCAGGGAGCGCCTGGAAGATGACGATGCTGCCGAACAGGATCAAAATGACACCGATGGCGATGCCGAGGAAAAAGCCGAACTGTCTCATGGAGGGCTCCAGCGTTTGCTGCATGAAATTGAAGATAGCCGCCAATAGTAGGGAGTGCCCTGCTTCATCGCAATCTTCCGTGCACCGCCAGCGTGGCGGGAGCCGCGGCGATCCGGCCGCTACCGTTGCCCAACTATCTGATTTCTGGGAGGCTTGTCGCCATTGTGCATAGGGAAAGCAAATTGATGTCGAGAACCCTCTTTTTACTCTTGCTGGCACTGTTTGCCGCTTTGCCAGCCCTGAGCGCCGAACCGGCGGCACCGACGGCGGCAGTCTGCGCCATCCGCCATCAGGATCAACTGCTGCTGGTGCAGGATCGCATCTCCTCCCGCTACAGCCTGAGTGGCGGTTACATAGATGGCGACGAGCGCCCCGAGCAGGCGGCGCTGCGCGAGCTGTATGAAGAGACCGGCCTGCGCGGCGAAGTCGTCGCGGATCTTGGCCGCTGGCAGAAAGCGCAGGTCTTTGCCTGCCGCACTCTGGAGCCTATCGTCGCCCAGCAAGATTCCGATTTTGTCTCGCTGCTGCAGGCCCCCAATCTGGGTGGGGAGATCCTTAACGCCCGCTTGATCGCGGTGGATAAGCTACCCCGCGCGCAGCGCCGTTTCCCGGATCAGCTCGACTGGCTGCAAGCCAGGCTTGATCAGGTGCCCGAGAGCGAGGTGCGCTGGCAGGCCGATTTTGTGGCGCAGGGCAATGCGCTGCATCAGGTCGAGATTCCGCTGATGCAGCGGCTGCAGCAGTGGCTAGGGCCCGATGTCTTGTGGCTGTCGGTCAGCAATCTGTTTGGTTCAGGCGGCTTTCAGCTTGCCCTGATACCTTTGCTGCTCCCGCTGCTGGGGTGGCCGCGGCTGCGCCAGCTGCTGTTCGCCATGCTCTGGCTCGGGCTGCTGGTGCAGGCGAGCAAGGAGGGGATCGGCTGGCCGCGCCCCTTCCATCTGCAACCTGAACTGGCAACCCAGAGCGCGCAAGGCTTTGGCATGCCGAGCGGCCATACCGCCTCGGCCCTGCTGTTCTGGGGGGCGCTGCTTGGCTGGCTCTGGCCTGCCCGGCGCGGGCTGGCCTATTCGCTGGCCTTGCTGCTGGCGCTCACCACAGGTCTGGCGCGGGTCTGGCTCGGGGTGCACTTTATCTCCGATGTGGCGGTGGGCCTGCTGATAGGCACCTTGCTGCTGGCGGTTCGTCCCTACTGGCGTGCCGACAGGCAGTCGGCGGCTTGGCTGCTGCTGATTGCATCTGCGCTGGCGCTCGGGGGGCTGACCCAGTCGGCCCATCTGGCCGGGATAGGCATGGCTGCCTTCGGGCTCTGGGTTGGCGGTTTGCTTACCCTGACCCGCGGCGGTTATCCCCCCATTGTGACTGGCGCGGTCACCCTGGCGGGGGGCGCTCTGATCGGGGCGGGGCTCTGGGCGCTGCCGCTGCTGACCAGCAGTTCGCTGGCTATCCTGCTTGGCCAGTTTGTGCTCTTTTTCGGGCTGGGGCTCTGGTTGAGCGCTGGCCTCTGGTGGATACTCTCTTTCTTGAAATGCGACACACGACCCAAGGGCAACGGCTCTGACAAGGGAACTCTATGAATGTGAAAAAAGTGGATTTGGCCAAGATAACCCTGGGGGTGCTGTTTCTCAGCATCCTGATTATCTCCTGTTTCTTGGTGTTGCAGCCCTTCCTGCCTGCGCTGGTGTGGGCCACCATGATCACCATCGCCACCTGGCCGCTGATGTTGATGGTGCAGCGCCTGTTGTGGGGCAAGCGCACTCTGGCGGCCCTCTTTATGACGCTGGTGCTGCTGCTGATGTTTGTCATCCCGCTCTTTATGACGCTGGCCAATGTGGCGGAGAAGGCGCCCATGCTGATCGAGCTGGGTACCCATATCAGCCAGTCACCGCCGCCGGAGCTGCTTTGGTTGCAACAGATCCCGCTGGTGGGCGACAAGCTCTATGACTTCTGGCAGCAAATTCTGGCGAGCGGTGGTCAGGTGCTGTTTGCCAAACTGGCCCCCTATTTTGGCCAGACCGCCCGCTGGTTGGCCTCTCAGGCCGGTAATCTGGGGCTGCTGTTTGTCCACTTCCTGCTGACGGTCGGTATCTGTGGTGTGCTCTATCACTCGGGTGAAGTGGTGGCGACCGGCATTCGCCGCTTTGCCCACCGGCTGGCGGGCCAGCGTGGCGACAATGCCACTGTGCTCGCTTCACAGGCGATCCGTGCCGTGGCGATGGGGGTGGTGGTGACTGCGCTGGTGCAATCCTCGGTAGCCGGTGTCGGCCTGCTGATTGCCGGTATCCCTTATGCCATGGTGCTGGTGGTAGTGATGTTCCTGCTGATCGTTGCCCAGATCGGCCCCTTCCCGGTGCTGCTGGCCTGTATCGGCTACCTCTACTGGAGCGGCGACACCACCTGGGGCACCTTCCTGCTGGTGTGGTCACTGATTGCGGGCACCATGGACAACTTCCTGCGCCCCTTCCTGATCAAGCGGGGCGCCGACTTGCCGCTCATCCTCATTCTGGTGGGGGTAATCGGTGGCTTGCTGACCATGGGGATCATCGGTCTCTTTATCGGCCCCGTGGTGCTGGCGGTGGGCTACACCCTGCTGGATGCCTGGATCAAGGAAGATGACCAACCGGCGACCGCGGCGGTTGAAGCCCCTAAGGCCGAGTGACGATTCGGTAACAAGACGATTTAGCCATTAATCGCTGATGCAAAGAGCCGCCCATAAGGGCGGCTCTGTTATTTGTGGTGATTCTGATTATGGCGATGGCGTCAGATTGGCAGATCCGCGCCAACCTGCATCTCCCATATATTACCGTTGCATGCAGGCTCGACTAGCGAAGCGTAATCGGACGATCGAGATGCCGCTGTCTCGGTTGTATCCATGAGTCAGCGGCCTCTGGCAGATGGGAAATCGGAGTAGCCGTTATAGCGGGAATTAATTTACGCGAATGTCCGATTACGCCTTGCGGCTAATCAAACCTACGGGCTGGCTATACGGAGTTTGTTCAGAAAGGTGGATTTCCTAATTTAAGCCTATCTTTTTTGACATATTGTAGCCAGAAATGGCAAAGCCAACATCTTGATACAGTTTTAACGCTCTTTGATTTTGGTACGCTACTCGTAATTTAATTTGCGCAATCCCAATTGATGTTAATTTTGATTCAAACACAGAAATTGCCAATTTCCCATAACCATTATTGCGACGATTTGAGAAAATGAAGAAGTCATAAATAAACGTAGATTTATCATCGGCGTTAATCGAATGCCACAAATAACCAACTAATTCTAAATCTGATTCGATGCACAATAATTCATGCTTATCGGTTTCCAAGCCATTAGGAAAGCAATGAAGAAGCTCCTGATTAGCTAATTCGATCGCTCTATCTATTGAGTGACCATAATTTTGAGATATTTCACGGCTGTAATCATCAATAAAATAATCGCAATACGCTGGATATTCACTTGAGATCATGGGTCTGAGCTTAATCATGTCTAATCCTTTAAAACGAGATAATGCCATATTAAGGGGTGAGCTACGTTGCCACCTAACCTAAACCATTGCACCGTAAACACGAAACCCAACCTTACACCGAAAATGTCAAGCGTTGCGAATCATTCTGAAATGCTTTGCTATGTAGGCGTGAATTTTTCGAAACATACTATCGATAAAAAGGGCATCCATTCTGGCCGTGCTGGCGATACAGCAGTTTTCTCAGGAAGGTGGGTGTCCTAATTTTACGGTTATCTCCGTGAGTCAGCGGCGGCCTACCAGAGGGAAAATGCGGGTGGCCGTTATCGCGGGAGAATTGATTGACGCGAACGTCCGATTACGCCTGACGGCTAATCGAACCTACGGGCTTAAACTGTTTGTCATATTCACTCTATCGTGTATTTTGATACTAAAGAGCTCTTAACGACTAAACTGTTGTGATAAGTTTTCAACCATTCAAATTTATCAATTACCTTTTTTACAGCCTCCCTATCTTTACCCTGTAAAGGAGCTATTCGTGAGTTTAGTTCTACTAACTTCGCTTTGATGCCATTGGCATGATTCTTTACAAATAGTTGTATGGATTCAAACTGAGCATCAAAACCTGAGCGATCAGCCAGCACTCTAGCTTGAACATGCTTTGAGCTAATATCGATAATAGCTAAGTTATATGCCAGATAATCCAAGTAATAAACATTATCCACAGGATCTTTGGCTACAAGTTGATTATCGTTGTACATAACCCTTGAAAGGAACCTGATCTTTTCCATTAGCTTTTTATTTGAACTCGTGTCTTGCGACAAAGCAATTCTTGGATATCTTGCTATTTTGCTTTCAACTAGGTAAGAATCAATCAAACCTTCACCGACAGCAAAATTATCTTTCACATAGCAATACTTATTAGAAACCCCACCTCTTAAAAATACACCTTTCTGACTAAAACAATTGTAAATAAATGCTTGAAGCCTCATGGTTATAATGAATAAAGCATTCGCTGAATGCATATACATTTTGTCAACATTAACTAATGACTCAACCTCTTTAGGATAGAATGTAATAATAAGTGAGTCAGAAACAAAAGCATGTTTAACTTCATAAAACTCATAAAGGTCAAACTGGCTATTATTTTTGTAGCGTTCAACGAAACAATCGTCATTCTGATAATCGAATAAAGCTTTATTCTCTTCCATAAAGCTAACTAATTCTTTAGCCGATTCCTCCTAGTTTATCGAACCATTAATGTCTCGATAGCCCAACATATCAATAAATAAAGTCCATTGAAGCAGTTTCATATATACCCTTGAATATAAAGTGACTAGTTTGAAGGCGGTACTAATCCGTTAATAGAGCCTTCCGTATAACTCAGTTTCGCCCTAATCACCGCCACGAGAAATTCATTTTAAATCACAACATTGCCGACCAATCTCGTGTGCTGAACGTATTCGCCAGACGTCTTCCTTTGGCTCTTTTTTTAGCCGTCTGGCAAAAATACACTTTTGGGGCGGCAATGGAAAGCGCCATTCGGCCTCCTTTTCACAAACTAGTCAGTAGTGTGAGCGGGGTTATATATCAAAAGATTGAAGGAGTGTCTCGGCCAGCAATTTGCTGACGGCGAACCCGACTGGGAGGAGGGCGGGGTTGCCACCCTCTGAGGTAGGTCACTGAATCGGGGGCGCTGGCGTGGTTAAATGGTCGGCTCACATCTTGCCGGATATTGCTGTGACCATGCCATCTGACCTTCAGCCGCTGCTCGCTTGGCCCGACTATCTGCAGGCATCTTGGCTGCGCTGCGCCCACCAGACCAGTGCCACCCTCTGGCATCCACCCCACTGCGCCAAGGGGCAGACCTTGCAGAGCCTGCGCCAGCGCAAGCGCGACCTGCTCACCACCGGCGAGATGGCCCTCGAGGATCTCTACGAATTTATGGAGGGGCGCCCCTGCGCCCTGCTGCTCACCGACGAGAGCGGCTGCCTGCTGGCCCAGACCGGCCACCCCGACACCCTGCGCGAGCTGGCGGTGCTGGGGTTTGGCCCCGGCGCCTTCTTCAGCGAGGGGCGCATCGGCACCAATGCCATCAATCTGGCTGCGCTGGAGGGGGTACCGCTCTGCGTCAGCGGCACCCAGCACTTCAACCAGACCCTGCACCCGTGGCACAGCTGCGCCAGCCCGGTCTACAACAGCAACGGCCGTCAGGTCGCCATCATCGCCTTGATCTGCAAGGTGGAGGAGGCGAGCGCAGGCGATCTGGCGCTCACCGTCAGCGCGGGGCGCGAGCTGGCCCATCTGCTGCAGATGGAGACCCTGATGCAGGAGTCCCAGCACCACCTGAGCGAGCTTTACGCCCTGCTCGACGGCATGGATGACGGCGTGCTGGCCTGGGATCCGCAGGGGCGACTGCGCTACCTTAACGCGCTGGCGGCACACCGGCTGCGGCTCGATCCGGCGCTCTGTCTCGGCCAGCCGCTGGAGCAGCACCTGCTGTTGCCCCAGCGGTTGCAGCTGGCCATCAAGGGGCAGACGCCGCTCAGCCATGTGGAAGTGACGCTGGAGCGGCTCGGCGCGCAGGAGGGGGAGTTTATCAATGCGCTGGTGAGCCTCAAGCCGCTGCCGGGGCCGGAGGGGGTCAGCTTTATCGCCCTGCTGCACCCGGTCGATCGGCTGCGGGCCATTCACCAGCTGCGCCAGACGGTGCCCGAGCTGTCGGCGCTGGTGGGGGAGTCGAGCGCCATGCGCAAGCTGCTGCGCTATGCCCGGCAGGCGGCCCAGAGTCAGGGGCCGATCCTGCTGCGCGGCGAGGAGGAGGTGGGCAAGGCCCAGCTGGCGGAGGCTATTCACTTTGGCAGCGAACGGGCCGCCGGGCCGCTCATTACCCTCAACTGCAAGGCGCTGCCGAGCGAGCGGATGGCGCTGGAGCTGATGGGCTCCGACGAGGCGGGGCAGGAGCGGGCGGGCAAGTTCGAGCTGGCTCACGGCGGCACCCTGGTGCTGGAGCAGGTGGAGTGTCTCTCTGCCCCCATGCAGGCGGCGCTGCTGCAACTGCTCAAGACCGGCCGCATCCAGCGCTTTGATTCGGCCCGCATCCTGCCGCTCAAGGTGCGGATCATCGCCACCAGCAGCGCCCCGTTGGAGCAGCTGGTGCAGGAGGGGCAGTTTGGCCGCCAGCTGCTCTATGCCTTGCAGGCGTGCGAGCTGTGGCTGCCGGGATTGCGGGAGCGCGCGGCCGATCTGCCGGGCCTTATCAGCCAGCAGCTGGCGGCGCAGGGGCGCGAGCCGGTGCGCCAGTTCAGTCCGGCGGCCCTCGACTGTCTGCTCGCCTATCCCTGGCCCGGTAATCTGGGGGAGCTGCGCAGCGCCGTTGAGCATGCCCTGCTTCACTCCGGTCAGGGGCAGATCCCGCCGGAGGCGCTGCCCGCCGCCATTCGCCACGGCTATCAGCGGGTGGCGGATGAGGTGGTGGGGCAACCGCTGCTCACGCTGGCCGAGCTGGAGCGGCAAGCCATCTTGCGCTGCGCCCACGCCTGCAAGGGGCAGGTGAGCCAGATGGCCCAGCATCTGGGTATCAGCCGTACCACCCTGTGGCGGCGACTCAAGCTGCTCGAGATCGATCCCGCCGACTATCACGGCTGATGGTGAGTCGTCGCCAAGAGGCCCGCAGAAAACGAAACGGCCCCGCAGTTGCGGGGCCGTTTTTATATGGGAAGGTCAGCGGTGCAGTGGTTACAGCCCCAGCTGGTGGGCGGTGACGATGGCCGCCAGCACATCCTCGGCGGTGACCTTGAACGGCATATTGTGGATGGTCTCGCCCTCGGCGGTGGAGGCTTTGGCCACCTCCATCAGGCGCGCCATATCCAGCTCCTTGACCCCCATCATATGCAGGTTGGTCGGCAGGCCCACCGAGCGGCAGAAACCCAGCACGGTTTCGATCTCCGCCATCGGTGCGTTCTCCAGCACCAGCTGCACCAGGGTACCGAACGCCACTTTCTCACCGTGGTAGAGGTGGTGACACTCGGCCAGCTGGGTCAGACCGTTATGGATGGCGTGGGCGGCGGCCAGACCGCTGCTCTCGAAGCCGATACCGCTCAGATAGGTGTTGGCCTCGATGATGTTCTCCACCGCCTTGGTGCAGAGCCCCTGCTCCACCGCCAGCTTGGCCTTGTAGCCGTCGGCCAGCAGAGTCTTGTAGCAGAGCTCGGCGATGGCCTGCGCCGCCAGCGTGGAGGCGCCACCGGCCATGGTCTGGCAACCGGAGACCTTGTTGGCGCGCGCCTCGAAGTAGGTTGAGAGCGCATCGCCCATGCCGGAGACCAGCAGCCGCACCGGGGCGCGGGAGACCACACCGGTATCCATGATGACCATGTTGGGGTTGGTCGGGATCATCAGGTATTCGCTGAACTGCCCCTCCGGGGTGTAGATGACCGCCAGCGCGCTGGTGGGGGCATCGGTGGAGGCGATGGTCGGCACTATGACCACCGGCACCTTCTGATAGAAGGCGACCGACTTGGCGGTATCCAGCGTCTTGCCGCCGCCGATGCCGATGATGACGTCAAACGGGGTCTGCTTGCAGCGGGCCAGCAGGCGGTCGATCTCGGGGCGGGAGCACTCGCCGTTGAAGCAGTCGAACTCTGGCTTGATACCGGCGCCGTGGAAGCTGGTGGCCACGATATCGCCCACCAGCTTGGTGACGAAGGCGTCAGCCAGAATAAGCGGCTTGCTGCCGAGCGCTTTGACGTAGTTGCCGATATTGGCGAGGGCCCCGTTGCCTTGTACGTATTTGCTGGGGCTGATGATAATGCGGTCCATATTTTATCCCTCTCTCTTTATGAATTAAGAATCGGGGCGAAGGGGCGGCTGTGCCGGGGACTCCTTCGTCTTGAATGAAGCTGCACAGGCTCAGCGAGCGAGTGCAGCCCCTTGAAACAGTGGCGTCAGTCGCCAAAGCGCTCGTCGGCCAGCTGCTGGAAGCAGGTCAGTGCGGCGGTGGCATCCTCCCCGCGCGCCAGCAGGGTGAGCTGGTCGCCCTGACGCACGTTGAGCATGGCGAGCCGGGTCAGGCTGCGGGGGTTGGCCTCTTTATCCCCCTTTTGCAGCTTGAGTTCAGCGGCAAAGGGCTTGAGGGCGGCCACCAGTCGGGCTGCGGGGCGCACATGCAGGCCGTGGGGGTTATCGACCACAACCTCGCAGCGCAGCCAGCCATCGTCGGCAACGGGGGCTGTCTCGGTAGCAGCCTGCGCCGCGCTGGCAGGCAGCATCGCCTGTTTTGGGCCCAGCGCGCCGAGCGCCTCGGCGGTCACCTCATCCAGCGTCAGGCCGGAACCGGCCGCCACCACAGCGGCCAGGGTACCCTCGACCAGCGGGGCGGGGCAGAGCCGTACCCTCGCACTTAACTCGGGGGGCAGCAGTTCGAGGGCGGTCTCGGCGCTCAGCAGAGCGCTGCCCAAGTCCATCAGCACCAGCACGCCGCTGCCGTCATCCGCCTCTTCAATCGCACTCATCACCGCGATGGCATCGGTGCCGATGGGGTGGTCGGCGTCATCGACCCCGGCCGCCAGCAGCAATCGGGCCGGGCTGCCCAGCTGATCAGCCAGCGCTTTCAAGCCGGCCGCCAGCTGGGCGCTGTGAGAGACAACTACGATTCCGATCATGTCACAACCTCGCTCTGTCACGCAGGGCGGTCAGCAGCAGCAGGGTCGAGGTGGCCCCGGCATCCTGATGGCCGATGCTGCGCTCGCCAAGATAGCTGGCGCGCCCCTTGCGGGCCTGCATCTGGATGGTCGCCTCGGTACCGGCCGCGGCGGCTGCCACCGCCTTGTCCAGCGCCTCGTTGAGCGGCAACTCTTGCTGCTGCGCCTGTTGCAGGGCGGCCAGTGCCGGCCACCAGGCGTCACACATGGTCTTGTCGCCCGGCTCGGCACGGCCACGAGAGACGATCCCCTCGACCCCGTCGCTCAGCATTTTGCACAGCTGGCTGAGACTCAGGCTCTGGCAGGCATCGCTGCTGGCTGCGGCCCGGATAAAGAAGGTGCCGTAGAGCGGGCCGCTGGCGCCGCCAACCGAGGAGAGCAATGTCATGCCGGTGGTTTTCAGCACCTGCCCGATATCCTTGTCCGCCACCGCAGGCAGTTTCTCGGCCACTTTGGCAAAGCCGCGCTGCATGTTGAGGCCGTGGTCGCCGTCGCCGATGTCGGTATCCAGCGCGGTGAGGTAGTCACGCTGCTCGGTAAAGATGTGTTCGCAGTCCAGCAGCCAGTTGACGATGTGATGTTTGCTTAGCATGGCTATCGGTACTCCTTAGCAGCCGCGACGCAGGGCGGGGGTGTGAACGGGGGCATCCCACAGGGTCATCAGCTCATCATCCACCTTGAGCAATGTGATGGAGATACCGGTCATATCGAGGGAGGTGCAGTAGGGGCCAATCAGGTTGCGCACCAGATGGATGCCCGCCTCCTCGCACAGGGTGGCGAGGCGACCATAGACGCCATAGAGCTCGGAGATGGGGGTGCCGCCGAGGCTGTTGACCAGCGCGATGACCCGATCGCCCGCATTCAGCGGTTCGATAAAGGTGTGCTCCTCCTGCCAACTGCCGCTGGTGCGATCCCAATGGCGCAGGGTACGGCCGTAGGGGGTGTTGTCAGCCAGCTCGCTGAACATGTCGTCCACCAGAGTATTGAGGTCGGTGAAGGGGCGGCGCTCAATGCCCGGCTCGCCGTGGATACCGACGCCGAACTCCAGTTCGTTGTCCGCCAGAGTGAAGGAGGGCTTGCCAGCAGCAGGCACGGTGCAGGCATGCATGGCCACGCCTATGGTGCGGCTCTGGTTGTTGATGCGACGGGCCAGCGCCTCGCAGCGCGCCAGATCGTAGCCCGCCTCGGCGGCGGCACCGACCAGCTTCTCGCACAGCACGGTCGTGGCAACCCCACGGCGACCTGCGGTGTAGAGGCTGTCTTTGACCGCCACGTCGTCATCGATCAGGGCGAAGCCCACTTTTACGCCATCGCCGTGCAGCAGTTCGACCGCGGTCTCGAAGTTGAGCACGTCACCGGTGTAGTTCTTCACCAGAAACAGCACGCCCGCGCCGCCATCAACGGCCTGACCGCACTCGTACATCTGATCCGGGGTCGGAGAGGTAAAGATCTCGCCGGGGCAGGCGCCATCCAGCATCCCTTTGCCCACCAGACCACCGTGCATCGGCTCGTGGCCGCTGCCACCGCCGGAGACCAGCGCCACCTTGCCCATCACGGGGGAGTCGGCGCGAGTGATGTAGTGGGGTTCGATACGTACCTTGAGCTCGGGGTGGGCGGCTGCCATCCCCATCAGTTGTTCACGGACCACAGCATCGACGGCATTGATCAGTTTCTTCATGGCTCACTCCTTGGCTTGCCACCGCACGGGTGGGCAAATGGTTGATGGAGCCAGTCTAACGACAGAAAAAGGGATAAAAATGACGGCCTGTTTGGTTCGGATTTGAAACAGCAGAAGAGGTATGGGTGTTTCAATCTGAAACGACGCAGGGCAAACAGGCGGGAAACTGTTAGCTGACTCACAGCCATGAAAAAGGGCCCCGCAGGGCCCTTCGCTATAACCGGAATATGCGGACGGGTTAGATGGCCCAGCCACCGGCATAGAAGATCACCAGCGCCAGGGCGATGATGACGGTGCCGACGTTCAGCTTCTTCCACTCGGCAGCGAAGATGCGGCCAACGACCAGCGCCACGAAGCCCAGCATGATGCCGGTCACGATGTTGCAGGTCAGCACGATAAAGACGGCGCACAGCATGCCGGAGAGGGCATCGACCGAGTCGCTGAAGTCCAGCTTGGTGACGTTGCCCAGCATCAGCAGACCGACATACATCAGCGCCGGTGCGGTGGCGTAAGCCGGTACCAGATAGCTGAGCGGGGAGAGGAAGATCATCAGCAGGAACAGTACGCCGACCAGTGCAGCGGTCAGACCGGTCTTGCCTCCGGCCGCGGTGCCTGCGGCGGATTCGATGTAGACGGCAGCCGGAGCACCACCAACGGCGCCTGCCACCATGCTGCTGACGGAGTCGGCAGTCAGGGCCTTGCCGCCGCTGATGATGTGGCCACGCTCGTTGATGAGGCCCGCCTGACCGGCCACGGCACGGATGGTGCCGGTGGCGTCAAACACGGCGGTCATCACCAGTGCCAGCACGGTCGGAATGACCACCGGATTGAGGGCGCCCAGCAGATCCATGCTGCCTACCAGCGAGCCCTTCTCGCCAGTCAGGCTCGGCATGGCGAAGAAGCCCTGCCAGGTCACTTTCGGGTCGAAGATAAGGCCGAGGATGGAGATGGCGATGATCACCATCAGGATGCCGCCCGGCACCTTGCGACGCTCCAGACCGAAGATGGCGGCCAGACCCAGCACCGTCATGATGACCGGGAAAGCGGTTACTTCACCCAGTTGCACCGGTAGACCGGCCCCTTCGTTCTTGATCACCATGCCAACGCCGTTGGTGGCGATCAGCAGCAGGAACAGACCGATACCGATGCCGGTACCGTGGGCGATGCCGGAGGGGAGGTTATCCAGGATCCACTGGCGTACGCCGGTGACGCTGATCAGGGTGAACAGCACGCCCATCAGGAAGATGGCGCCCAGCGCGACCGGAATACTCAGCCCCTGACCTAGTACCAGACTGAAGGCGGTAAAGGCGGTGAGAGAGATGGCGCAACCGATGGCCATCGGCAGCTTGGCCCACAGCCCCATCAGCAGGGAGCCGAAGGCGGCGATCAAACAGGTGGCCACAAACACCGGGCCCTGCTCAAAGCCGGCAGCACCCAGCATGTTCGGCACCACTATGATGCTGTAGACCATCGCCAGGAAGGTGGTCAGCCCCGCGACCAGCTCCTGACGCACGCTGCTGCCGCGCGCAGAAATGGAAAAATAAGAGTCCAGAAAGCCGCCTGTCCCTGTTTGGGCGGCCATATCTTGCTTTGCCATAACTAATCCTGAAAGTGTGAAGGAAATCGTTTGCGTTGGTGGCGCGCAAAATAGCAAGAATTCGCGGCAAATACAGCGGATAACCTGACTTTTTCGTCACTATTTTACATTTTGAGTCCATTCGGAGCTCATTCTAAGACTCAAGCGGTGAGAGCGTGTAAGGGAGGGATCACGCGGTCTGTGGAGGGGAGATCAGTGAGGAAAAAAGCGGGGAACAACAAAAAACCCGCCGAGGCGGGTTTTTTTAAATTCTTGCAGAGCTGTCAGCGGTTGGCATGAGCCATCAGCAGTATGCTCCGGCTTGAATTACAGACCAACTACGTTGGCAGCAGCCGGGCCTTTCTGGCCTTGCTCGATGGTGAACTCAACGCGCTGACCTTCGTCCAGGGTTTTGAAGCTGGTGGACTGGATAGCGGAGAAGTGTACGAACACGTCTTTGCTGCCGTCAGCCGGGGAGATGAAACCAAAACCTTTCTCAGCGTTGAAGAACTTAACGGTACCAGTCATTTTGTTAGACATAATAATTTCCTTAAATAGTGTTGAATGCCACCTAAATGGCAATTTTTGATTTTTCGTCAGCAATACGTATGGGGAGCACTAAAGAAGGAGAATTATTTGATAAGAATTATCCGAGGATAACGCTTATGCTAATCACTGCTTTACTAAAATGACTGCCTAACATAATCAGGTCTGAACTGCCGAACCATCGAGAAAGATTAAAACACGCTCTCATTTTTAAAGCAAACTTTATCTCGATATTAATGTTTTGTAACAGCCAAAAATATCATTTTTTATAGTAAACATGATGCATTTCAACGGCATAGAAAAATCAGTGCAGACTCATATCACCCTGTGGCAAGTCAGATTCGGCTTTTTTGTCCTGACTATGTAGCCAGTTCTGACAAAAAATATGAGAAAAAATGAAAAAGGTGGCGATAGACCGGGGATTGTCAGTTGGCGTTCTCTCTAAGTCACAATGTAAATCACTTCTTTGCTGCTGCGATTAGCTTCTGGGCTGCAAATCAATGGCAGCGCCAAATCTGGCTCATCGAGCATCGCCCAGACATGCAAACGCCCGCAGGCACAAGTGCCAGCGGGCGTTTTGCAAGAAGGGATCAGCGCTTGCTGCGAAACTTGTTGCTGACCGAATCAATCCAGCTGAAGGTTTCCGGCAGTACCTGGTTCTTGGCGCGCTCTTTGGCTTTCTCGCGAGCCAGCTTGGAGGCAGCCTTGGCCGCTTCGGCGCGGTCGGCCACAATTTTCAGGCGACCCTCTTCGCGGATCTTGTTCCGCTCTCCGTTGGTCAGCTGGTGGTCTGCATTGGCTTGTGCCTTTTGCAATAACAAGGCTATCTCGGCTTTTTCGGCCTCGGTCAGATCTTTCATTTCCAGCTTTTTCACGGCGCGCTCCTGCGGCAGGGTGGTTAGACACCCTAACACAGTTGTGCCGATCACTTCTTATGCAATCGGCTTTCCGGCAGTAAAAATGCGGGTTTGTGCCAACTTTCCGTTATTTCGCTGCCACTTTCCCGCCTGTTTGCCACATTTCAATTTATGGCGAGCGGTGAGGGCAGCTCTTGCTCCTCCGGCTCGACGTGGATCAGCACGATGGCGTGGGGCAGTTGCGCCATGATGGCGTGTTCGATGCGATCACAGATATCGTGGGCTTCGCCGATGCTCATCTCAGGGGGCAGGGTGAGGTGGAAGTCGATATGGCGGCGGCGTCCGGCACGACGGCTGCGCAGATCGTGGAAACCGCTGGCGGCAGGGCAGCATTCGGTGATGATGCGGCTGGTCATCGCCAGCTCTTCCGGGCTCATACTCTGGTCGATCAGCGGCTGGAAGGCCTCGTTGAGCATGCTGATGGCCTCTCTGACAATAAAGATGGCGACCGCAATGGCGACCAGCGGGTCGAGGATGGCGAGTGAATGGCCGAACAGACCGGCCAGCCAGATCCCGCCAAGACCGACGGCGACACCGGCTGAAGTGAGCACATCCGCCTTGAGATGAAGCGCATCGGCAGCCAGCGCGACCGACTCCTCCTCTCGGGCCACCTTGTAGAGGTAGGCAGAGACGCCGCTGTTGACCAGCGCCGAGATCACCATCACCAGCACGCCCCAGCCAATGCTTTCAATCGGGCTGGGGGTGATCAGCTTGTCGACGGCTTCGAAGATGATCCAGCCCGCGGCTAGCAAGATAAGCAGCGCTTCGATGACGCCGGAGACATTTTCAATCTTGTCGTGACCATAGGGGTGGCGTTCATCGGGTGGGAGATCGGACTTTTTCACCGCGAACAGGGCGATCAGGGCCGCCACCAGATCCATGGCGGAGTGGATCGCCTCCGAGATGATACTGACCGAGGCGCTGGCGAAACCGGCCACCATTTTCATGATGATCAGACTGATATTGGAGCAGACCGACACCATGGCGGCTCTGGTTTTTCTGTTCATGTACAGCTTCCTGAATAAAAACGGATATTTCGGTGCGGCGCGCATTATATCCGGCTGACCGGAAATAACCTATTCGGTGTTGTAACCTGATGCTTCCGATGATATTGCGAATGCTTATTAAAATGGTGACCTCTTGCACGGCAATAAATAATGAGAGGAATTTATATTTATCCGTGAAAATATCCAGGTAACGATGGCTTAATATAAGCGTGACAACATTTAATAATGCGAATTACTCTTTTTTGGTCTTTCCTGTCGAGGTCCTTTGGCCTCCGCGCTCAGGGGGCGGAGACCGGCATTTTTTGGACGAGAATGAGGCTGGATCCGGATGCCGCTGGAGGGTATGCTGGGTCTGGTGATGGTCTTGCACCATCCCACCAAGCGTACTGAAGTTGATGATTCGGATGGCATGCTGGCTCCCATGAGGAACCAACTGTCTGGGTAACATTTTTGGAGTTTGATGATGAGTAACAAAGAACATCACAACGGCAAAGATGCCAAGAAAAAACCGCAGATGTCACTGAAAGAGAAACGCGAAGCCAAACGTCAGAAAGCAGAACTGAAAAACGGCAGCGCAATGAAGTAACGCTCCCCTACTGCTGTTCCTTCGGAGCCAGTACAAAGCCAGCCCTTACCGGCTGGCTTTTATGTTTGTGGCTCACGGCGTTGCGCCGTAAGCCGCGAAAATCTGGTGATAACGACCATCCTGACGCATCGCCTCAAGGCGCTTATCAAACAGATTGCGGGCATCGGCCGTTCGGAAGGCAAAGTGATAGACGGTGGGCGGGAAGAGGTCTGCTTGCCTGACCTGATTGCGCTCGTAGTGCTCGCCTGCCTGGGCGGTGGCGATCAGCTGGTCGAGGTAGTAGTAGAATACCCGCTCTTCCAGTACGACTGCATCCACCCTGCCGCGCATCAGTTGGTGCACCTGCACCTGCTGCTTGGCTACCTCCTCATAGTGGGGATTCTGGTTGGCCATGGTGGCGAACGCGCCCCCCAGAATGATCCTTGCCCGTTGAAAGGCGGTAACCCGTTTTGAATGCAGGTCGTCCAGAGTGCTGATGTGGGTGCTGCGCAGGGTGAAGATCCGGTTATGGAAGGTGATAACGGGCTGGGTCAGAACGTGAGGATCAACCATACCGGGTCTGACGTTGATGATGGCATCCAGCTTTCCTGACTCGAACAGGCGGAAGGTACGCTCCAGTGGCAGAAATTCAAAGCTGGGCTCATAGCCGCTGCCAGCGAACGCCTCTTTCAGCAGATCCAGCTCGATGCCACGCTGATTACTTTCGATGACATAAGGGGGGATGGCAAAGCTGACCCCGACCTTGAGTGGCGTTGCCAGCAACTGGCCGGAGAGCAAGCTGGTCAGCATTAGCAATAAAGGGGTGAGCAGTTTCATTGCACTTTTCACAAAGCGTTCCTGTGGAGAATATCCATCACTGTAGGGGAGGCAGTCATAAAACGTCTTATCCCTTTCGGGGCTGAGTGCATAAAAAAAGACCCTGAGTTATCAGGGCCTTTTCAATATTCTGTTCTTAGAACGGGATATCGTCGTCGAAATCCATCGGCGGCTCGTTATATACCGGCGGCGCAGATTGCGGCTGCTGGGCAGGACGGCCATAACCGCCTTGCGGCTGCATGTTCTGCTGCGGAGCCGGTGCCGGGCGCTGCTGATTCATCGGCTGCTGGGCAGGCATGCTCTGCTGTGGCTGACCCCAGTTACCCTGGGATTGGCCACCCATGTTCTGGCCCATACCCTGACCGCCTTGCGGACGGCCACCCAGCATCTGCATCACGCCAGTGAAGCTGTCGACCAGCACTTCAGTGGTGTAGCGCTCCTGGCCGCTCTGATCTTGCCATTTGCGGGTCTGCAGTTTGCCTTCCACATAGACTTGGGAGCCCTTCTTCAGGTACTCGCCAGCCACTTCTGCCAGCTTGCCCATGAAGACAACACGGTGCCATTCGGTACGCTCTTTCTGCTCACCGGTCTGCTTGTCGCGCCAGGTTTCAGAGGTAGCCAGAGTAATGTTGGTCACAGCACCGCCACTCGGCATGTAGCGTACTTCCGGGTCTTGCCCGAGGTTACCGATCAGAATGACTTTATTGATGCCTCGACTGGCCATAATCTCTCTTCCACCTTATTTACCGGCCAGGTCGAAACCTGGTCCAACACGACTAGATACCTGATTAGTTGCTGTGTGCGGGGCGCAATGTCCCGCAGACGCATGTGACGGTCATAGTAACAGTTGCGAAGCGGATTGGCAGCATCCTTAACCGGCTTGATGTGCCAAAGGCAACTGTTGGCTCCTGCTGTAGTGATAGTCTGGTTGCAGCTGTTTCCGGCGCGTCCGGCATCACATTTCTGCCATATATTCCTGTTATGCTGGCTGATTGGCGAATTGTAATCGGTTTTTAAATCGACTAAAAACATATGGTTACGATATTTATGAGATCCATTCTCATACTTTTTTAATATTGTGCTCCCATACCTCCTTGGTAGACTCAGTCGGCCAGATTAGGTGGTTTACAGGTTCAAGGAAGAGCACACAATGAAAGCCGCATGCCCGATCGCACTGGTCACTGAAAATAATGTGCAGGCCAGCACATTTGCTGCATACCTCATCTCTCATTTGAGCCGTCCCGTCCAGCTAATCCACGAGATTAATCAGCTAGATAACCAGTGTGACGGCACGCTGTTTCTCATCGATCTCGACTATATCCGCTCTGGCCAGTCACTGGGCTGGAACCGGGCGATCTCCGAACGCTTTGGCATGGCGACCACTGTGCTGCTCAATGCTCCCACTGCGACGGATCGCGACCTGTTGCTGATGTGGCCGCAGATCTGCGGTCTGTTTTTCCGTCAGGATCCGCTCGACCGACTGGTTGCCGGGTTGCAGAAAATCCTGTTGGGCGAGTACTGGATGCCGCGTCACCTGCTGTGCGAGCTGGTCGAATACTATCGCCAGGGCAATAGCTACCTGCTGCGTAACGACACCCTGCTGACCGCCAGAGAGCAGGAGATCATCCGTTATCTGATGACGGGTGCCTCCAATGTCGAGATCGCCGACAGCCTGTTTGTCAGCGAGCACACCGTCAAATCCCACCTCTATAACGTCTTTAAAAAGCTGAATGTGAAGAACCGGATCCAGGCGGTGAGCTGGGCCAAAGAGTATCTCGATGCTCCGGACTCCCACTGATGAAAGCGTTCTCTCTTGCGTGTTGCCTCGCGCTGCTCTATGGCTGCGCGACCGTTGTTGCGGGCGAGGCCGATGCACCGCTGGAGTCGGTACAGCCGGAGCAGGAGAGTGATCGGCTGGATGTTGATGGTCTGGTGCTGGATCGCACTTTTACCCGTTTCGGTCAGGGCTTTTATAACGAATTTACCCGGTTGCGCAGCGATGAAGACCCGGATGCCAGAGAAAATCTGACGATTCATGAGCGCCCGACAGCTCGCTGGGGCAGCCTGATCTGGATCACTCATAACCGGAAGGTGATTTTTAAAACCGCGCTCTCTCCCGGCCGCAATCAGCAGGAGCAGAGCGCCAAACTGGCTTGGTCACAGGTCAGGCAGACCCTCGAACAGCAGAAGATCGCGACCCTGTTCATGGATACCTTCGATTTGGAACATGATGAACTATAAGGATATTTTTCATGCGTGCCCGGTTATGGCTAGTTGCTGCACTGATAGCGCCAACGCTCCATGCGTCGGAGCTTGTCTATCGCCCCGTCAACCCCAGCTTTGGGGGTAACCCTCTCAACAGCAGTCATCTGCTTGGCACCGCCAATGCGCAGAATGATTACAAGGATCCCGCCAGTGGCAGCGGTAGCAGCGGCACCTCGGCGCTGGATCGCCTGACCTCCAACCTGCAATCCCGCCTGATCAGCCAGCTGCTGGCCGATATCGGCAAGGATGGCAGCCAGAGCGGCAGTCTGGTGACCGATGATTTTGCCATCAATGTGGTGGATGAAGATGGCACCCTGGTGGTTTCGATCACCGACCGGGTGACCAACCAGACCACCATGATCGAAGTGAATGGCCTGATTGCCGACTGAGGGCGCGATGAAACGACAACTGTTATTGATAGTGCCCCTGCTTGCGCTGGCTGGCTGTGCGACCCATATCGGCTCTCCCGTTGCCGATGAGAAGGCAACCCTGATGCCGCGATCAGTCTCTTACAAGGAGCTGATCAGTCTGCCCAAGCCAAAAGGGAAAATTGTCGCGGCTGTCTACGATTTTCGCGATCAGACCGGTCAGTACCTGCCTGCACCGGCGTCCAACTTCTCCACGGCGGTCACCCAGGGTGGGGTCGCCATGCTGAGCACGGCCTTGTGGGATTCCCAATGGTTTGTGCCACTGGAGCGGGAAGGGCTGCAGAACCTGCTGACCGAACGCAAGATTGTGCGGGCGGCCCAGAACAAGCCCAACGTTCCCGGCAACAATGCCAATCAACTGCCCTCGCTGGTCGCCGCCAACATCCTGATCGAGGGAGGGATCGTTGCCTATGACAGCAATGTGCGAACCGGCGGGGCGGGGGCCAAGTATTTTGGCATTGGCGCCAGCGGGGAGTATCGGGTCGATCAGGTGACGGTCAATCTGCGTGCCGTCGATATCCGTTCTGGCCGGATCCTGAACAGTGTTACCACCTCCAAGACAGTACTGTCGCAACAGGTGCAGGCCGGGGTATTCCGCTTCGTCGAGTACAAGCGCCTGCTGGAGGCCGAGGCCGGTTTCAGCACCAATGAGCCGGTACAGATGTGTGTCATGTCGGCTATCGAGTCCGGGGTGATCCGGCTGATAGCCAATGGCGTGCGGGACAATCTGTGGCAACTGGCTGACCAGCGGGATATCGACAATCCGATCCTGCAGGAGTACCTGCAAGACAATGCCCCGCTGCTTTGAGTTTTCCCGCTTACGCAATGCCCTCCCTGGTGGAGGGCATTTTTTTGGCCTCCATCGAATACGAATTAAGACTTTCTGCTCAGCGACAGGGCGGCGCTTTTCATCCTCGAATCAGCGGAGTGCCTGATAGGCCGCCTCTGGTCTGACAGGGATACTGTGGGCGTTTTCCAACAAGGCGATGGCGCGATGAAACACCTGTTGAGTGCTCTCTTTTTTCTGCTGATATCGGGCGCCCCGCAACTCGCCGCAGAGCCTGCCGTCTTCGACGAGCTGGCGATGGCAAGCGAGCTGGATTCCGGTCTGCAGAACGATGGAAATCAGGCGCTGTTGTGGCAACTCGGTAGCGAGCAGCAACTGCATCTCATCCAGCAAGGGGAGCTGAATCAGGCGCGTCTGCTGCAACAGGGTTGGGTCAATGAGTTGTCGCTCTCCCAGGTGGGAGATGAGAACTGGGTCAATGGTGCGCAACTGGGCGAGGGCAATAGCGCCGAGCTCTATCAGGCGGGCATCAATAACCGGATTTGGCTGCTGCAACAAGGCAGCGGCAATGAAGCCTGGATCAGTCAGCAAGGGGCAGACAATCAGGCCCGGGCGATCCAGCTGGGTGATGGCAATCAGGCCAGCATCGAGCAAAACGGTAACGGATTGGCGGCAACCGTTATTCAGACGGGAGCCAATCAGCAAGTAAATGTCGTTCAAACCAACTGAGCCTAGGCTCAACCATTAGCACGAGAGGGAAATCATGTTTAAACGTACCATCATTGCCTCGGCAGTTCTTCTGGCGACCAGCACCGCTTGGGCGGCATCTACTGGCAATCAGGCTACGGTGAACCAGGCCCAGAGCGGCAATACCGCCACCATTAACCAGGTGGTGGGAAGCGTCGATAACAAGGCTAACATCGATCAAGCTGGTAACAACAACACGGCTGTTACCACTCAAAAGAATACCGGCCAGTCAGATGCCGATACTCGGCAGGTAGGTGACAGTAACAAGGGTTACATCTTGCAACAAGGTGACACTAACCTCTCCAAAGCCTCCATCGATACAAAGGGGAACGACAACTTTGCTGATGTGATTCAGCAATTTGAGAATGGCGGTGCGGTCGCCGGGGTTGTTCAAGATGGGGAGAGCAACGACGCCAAGATCAAGCAAGATAATGGTGACGGAGCTGACTCCAGGATCACTCAAATCTCGGATGGTAATCGGGCTGTCATTAATAACCAGATATCCGATTTCGCTCGGGCGAGTGTACAGCAGCTAGAGGGGGGGGCTCACCAGGCTGACGTGACCCAGACAGCGGCTGATGGAGCCAACGCCGAAGTGGTACAACGTGGAGAGCGCAATATCACCAAGGTGCTGCAGGCAACCGGTAACTATGACTATGCACCGGCGGAAGGAACATCTGCAGTGGTGACTCAGAGTGGTTCTTTGAACAATGCAGACGTTACTCAATACGATAGTGCCAACGTAGCGACTATTGAGCAAAGTGGAACCGGCGGTAAGGTGGTGACCCTGCAACAAGGATCTGATGCCGGGGAGGGCAACCACCTGCTGGCAAAACAGAGTGGTAGCAGCGAGTTTGCTGAGTTGAAACAAGATGGTAATCGCAACCGTATTGAGACCGACCAGCAAGGTACTGGCAATGATGCCTTGATCAACCAGATAGGTGATGACAACAAGGCCGTGGTTAATCAGTTAGCCAGCAGTACCGATGGTGCGGTCACCATTGATCAGGTAGGCAATGACAACTATGCCAATGCAGTGCAACAAGCAGGCAGCGGCAATACCATCGATATCGACCAGAACGGAACTGGCAACCAGGTTGCATCTGCTCGTGATGGTGAAGGCAAAGGCGCATGGACCTGGGGCTCGGACAACGAGCTGGTCGTTGCTCAGAAAGGTACTGACAACTGGGCTTATGCCGATGCGTCTCACTCTGAGTCTGTGGTCAAAGTGAGCCAGGATGGTGAGCTGAACAATGCCAAGGTTGAGTCCTACTTGGGTAGCGAGAACAAACTCACCGTGACCCAGAACGGCGCTGAGCACGAGGCTAATGTCTACGTCAATACTGGGGTTGGTGGGGGGCGCAACACCGTTGATGTGGTGCAAAACGAAAGCTTCAATACTGCCAATGTGACCGTATTGGGCAGCGATAACCATGCCTATGTCTATCAGGGTTCTGGTAGCAACTGATGGTCATCTCCAGATTCAGGGGCCTGCGGGCCCCTCTTTTATTGGTACTGCTCTGTGGGTTGATGCTGGTTTATCGCGTTCCTTCACCAGTAACTGCAAGGGAAACCGAGATAGAACCCGATCCGTCGATCCGCTTGTCCCTCAATATGGTGCAGAGCGAGCAGGGGCTGTCACTTGCACCGACGCTGTTCAGCAAGCGCGACGTGACGGTGAGTGTCAGGTTGCTGGTGCGCAGCGAAGGTGCCGCCGGGAGCACGACTCAGCGCCAGAGCCGTAATCTGTCGCTGCAGGCTGGAGTGGTCATGGCGGTTGGCAAAATAGGGCTGGGTTTACGTTGCCCCTATCGGGTCGAGGTCACCGCCCGGATATGGCAAAACGAGCGGCTGCTGGTGGAGAAAAAAGAGCAGATGGCGTGCGCCGGATGATGCGCATTTCATCTCATGACTGTCTATTCATCCAGTAGTCTCTATGCCATACTGACTCGCTCAGGTTTCTGTATCGAGCGTGCAACAAGATGGAAAAGATCGTGGTCCGGGGTGCTCGCACCCACAACCTCAAGAACATCAATCTGACCCTGCCCCGCGACAAGCTGATCGTGGTTACCGGCCTCTCCGGTTCAGGCAAATCCTCTCTGGCGTTCGATACCCTCTATGCCGAGGGGCAGCGCCGCTATGTGGAGTCCCTCTCCGCCTATGCCCGCCAGTTCCTCTCCCTGATGGAGAAGCCGGACGTCGACCACATCGAGGGGCTTTCGCCTGCCATCTCCATCGAGCAGAAGTCTACTTCCCATAACCCGCGTTCGACCGTCGGCACCATCACCGAAATTTATGACTACCTGCGTCTGCTGTTTGCGCGGGTTGGTGAGCCGCGCTGTCCGACCCACGCCATTCCGCTCGCCGCCCAGACCATCAGCCAGATGGTGGATCAGGTGCTGGCTCAACCGGAGGGGAGCAAGCTGATGCTGCTGGCCCCGGTGGTGCGGGATCGCAAGGGGGAGCACACCAAGCTGCTGGAGAATCTGGCGGCCCAGGGCTACATCCGTGCCCGTATCGACGGCGAGGTGTGCGATCTCTCCGATCCTCCGACTCTGGAGCTGCACAAGAAGCACACCATCGAGGTGGTGGTGGATCGCTTCAAGGTGCGCGAGGACCTGGCGCTGCGTCTGGCCGAGTCGTTCGAGACGGCGCTGACCCTCTCCGGCGGCATAGTGCTGGTAGTGCCGATGGATGGGGAGGAGGGTGTCACCCCCATGACCTTCTCCGCCAACTTCGCCTGCCCGGAGTGCGGCTACTCCATGTCGGAGCTGGAACCGCGCATCTTCTCTTTCAACAACCCGGCCGGAGCCTGCCCGACTTGTGACGGACTTGGGGTGCAGCAGTACTTCGATCCAGCCAAGGTGATCGGCGATCCGGCCATCAGTCTGGCCAACGGCGCCATCCGAGGTTGGGACAAGCGCAGCTTCTACTACTTCCAGATGCTGAAATCCCTCTCCGAGCACTACAAGTTCGATCTGGAGACGCCGTGGGAGGATCTGCCGGTCAAGACCCAGGAGGTGATCCTGCGCGGCTCCGGTCGCACCGAGATCGAGTTCCGCTACATGAACGACCGCGGCGACGTGGTGGTGCGCAAGCACCCGTTCGAGGGGATCCTGCACAACATGGAGCGGCGCTACCGGGAGACCGAATCCAACTCGGTGCGTGAAGAGCTCTCCAAATACATCGCCAACAAATCCTGTACCAGCTGCGGCGGCAGTCGACTGCGGGAGGAGGCGCGCCACGTTTTCGTCGACAACCGCAACCTGCCGGCCATTGCCGAGCAGTCCATCGGCGATGCACTCGCCTTCTTCGAAGGGTTGAACCTCACCGGCCAGCGCGCCCAGATTGCCGAGAAGATCTTGAAAGAGATCGTCGAGCGGCTTGGCTTCTTGGTGAATGTGGGTCTCAACTATCTGAGCCTGTCCCGCAGTGCCGAGACCCTCTCCGGTGGTGAAGCGCAGCGCATTCGACTGGCCAGCCAGATTGGTGCCGGTCTGGTGGGGGTGATGTATGTACTCGACGAGCCCTCCATCGGCCTGCACCAGCGTGACAACGAGCGGCTGCTCAAGACCCTCACCCATCTGCGCGATCTCGGCAACACGGTGATCGTGGTGGAGCACGACGAGGATGCCATTCGACTCGCCGACCACGTGCTCGATATCGGCCCGGGGGCGGGTGTGCACGGTGGCGAAATTGTTGCGCAGGGCACCCCCCAGCAGATCATCGACAATCCGGAGTCGCTGACCGGTGACTACCTCTCCGGCCGCAAGCAGATCGCCATTCCGGCCGAGCGCACCCCGCTTACCGGCAAGTGGCTGAAACTCAAGGGGGCGAGCGGCAACAACCTGCGCAACGTCAACCTGGATCTGCCCATCGGCGTGATGACCTGCGTCACCGGCGTCTCCGGCTCCGGCAAGTCGACCCTGATCAACGACACCCTGTTCCGCATCGCCCACCGTGAGCTGAACAAGGCGACCGAGTCTACGCCTGCGCCTTATCGCAGCGTGGAAGGGCTGGAGCATCTGGACAAGGTGGTGGATATCGACCAGAGCCCCATCGGCCGTACCCCGCGCTCCAACCCGGCCACCTATACCGGTTTGTTTACTCCGATCCGCGAGCTGCTCTCCGGCACCCAGGAGGCGCGTTCGCGCGGCTATCAGCCGGGCCGCTTCTCCTTCAACGTTAAAGGGGGCCGTTGCGAGGCGTGTCAGGGGGATGGCGTCATCAAGGTGGAGATGCACTTCCTGCCGGATGTCTATGTGCCGTGCGATGTCTGCAAGGGCAAGCGCTATAACCGCGAGACCCTGGAGGTGAAGTACAAGGGCAAGAACATCCACGAAATCCTCGAGATGACGGTGGAAGATGCCCGCGAGTTCTTCGATCCTGTGCCGGCGGTGGCGCGCAAGCTGCAGACCCTGATGGATGTGGGCCTCTCCTATATCCGTCTCGGCCAGTCGGCCACCACGCTGTCGGGCGGCGAGGCGCAGCGGGTCAAGCTGGCGCGGGAGCTCTCCAAGCGGGATACCGGCCAGACCCTCTACATTTTGGATGAGCCGACCACCGGGCTGCACTTCCACGATATCCAGCAACTGCTCAAGGTGCTGCACCAGCTGCGGGATCGCGGCAATACCATCGTCATCATCGAGCACAATCTTGATGTGGTAAAAACTGCCGACTGGATCGTCGATTTGGGACCGGAGGGAGGCGCCGGTGGTGGCCGCATTCTGGTGACGGGGACGCCGGAAGAGATTTGCACCAATAAAGAGTCTCATACAGCTCGTTTTTTACGACCGCTATTGGCGCGATAAGCCGTTATAATCGAGGGGCCTTTGGCCCCTTTTTGTTATAAAAATCGGGAGCATAGGGGGAAGCTCGTCAAGTGTGGGCAGGCTTGGCATCTCAGCATCATGGTAATGGATATATCGGGTTATGGCTCAGGCTCCGCGCACGATTGATCATCAGTTGGCTTACTCCATGTTCCCCATCTGGCTGGGGGCGATCCTGCTATTGCTGGTCCTGCTGGCGTGGGCCCAGATCCCGGCTGCCAGCCGGATTGAAGAGCAGCGAATGAAGGAGCATCTGCTGCGCGTGACCAAGGCGGTGCAGGCGGATGTGACCGCTCTGGATGCATTCAGTCGGGATTGGGGCATCTGGGATGACAGTCACCGTTTTATGGACAACAAAAGCAGGGGGTACATCGAATCCAACCTGTTCAGTGATATGCCGATGCGGGATTTTAGTCTCAACCTGATGAGCTTCATGGATCTCACCGGCTACGAAATCTGGACGCGCACCCTGCTACCAGATGCGCCGGGGGTTAATCCGGATCAGTTTCCCTACTTCCTTGATGAACTGAAAAAGCAGTTAAGGGAGCGCTCGGTGGCGCAAGGGGGCATCAATCTGCACGGGATCCGTGCTTCCCAGTGGGGGCCGCTGATGTACTCGTGGCAGCCGATCAGAAACAGTGACGAGTCGGCACCGTTCAACGGTTTCTTGCTGGTTGTACGTTGGCTCGACAAAGCCTATCTCGAGCAGGTATCGGAGCGTACCGCGCTGCCTCTGGCGATTTCCCACGCCAATCTGGATGTCACCGCTACCTTCAAACCACTGAAACCGCAAATAACGTATCGCCTGATCGACCTTGGGCTGACCCGGCTCAGGGGAGAGGTGCGACTGCTCAACAGCGATAACCAGCCGGTACTGACCCTGGTGATTGAGGAAGAGAGAAAGATCTTGAGTGGCGTCATGGAGGGGGCGCTCTGGACCTTTATCGGCATGCTGTTTATCAGTTTTATCTGCGTCATGATCGCCATGTACCGGCTCAACAGCATTGTGCTTACCCCGTTGCAGCAGCTGGTGTCGGCGCTGCAACGCTTTGGCGATCGGCCAGATGCCACCTTGATCCCCTATATCGACAGCAGCGCCGAGATGGCGACCCTGAGCGGCAAGTTCAAGGAGATGGCCAGCAAGGTCAGTCAGCAACACGATGATTTGTTGGAAAAATCCAGCCAGATGGAGATGGCTGCATTCACCGACCCCTTGACCCGTTGTTTCAATCGTCGCTATCTCGATGGTTGGTTGCAGGCCAACCGGGCCAAACCTTGTCTGTTATTGCTGCTGGATCTTGATCATTTCAAGCGGATCAATGACCGCCTTGGCCATGACATCGGGGATCTGGTGCTGAAACAGCTGGCGGAGCTGCTGCGCAAGGTGGTGACAGGAGAGCGCGAGCCGATCATCCGGCTGGGCGGGGAGGAGTTCTTGTTGTTGCTACAAGTGGATGACGAGCAAGAGTTGGCGCTGCGGGTCGAATATCTGCGCCAGCGTGTCGCTCAGCACCGCTTTGGCAGAGAGGATGCGCCACTCTGGTTGACGGTGTCTCTGGGGTTCTGCCGCTATCCGTTGCACCCGGAGTACCCGGATTCATTCTGGAGTCATAGCTTCAAACTAGCTGACATGGCGCTGTATCAGGCCAAAGTTGGCGGGCGAAATCGGTGGTGTGGCTACGTTGGTCCCCTCTCTGCGGAGGGAATGGGCCAGACTCCGGAACAGCTTGCCGAAGGGGGGAATATCACCCTGCTGCACTCTATCAATCCGGATTAACCCTGCCGTACCAATACCAGATAGGCCAGGGCGACAATAAAACCGAGCAGGATAAAGAGAAAGGATCCGATTCCCCACACGGCCGCGAGAAAGGCCCCCACCTTTTGCCATTTCGACTCATTTTTCATAAATAAACCATTACTTCCCAGTAACTTGTATGGCGCAAAAAATACGCTGATTTACCCATATAAACAACAATTAATAGCCGCACTGCCGTGCAATAAGATGTGGCTTGTTTGCTTCTTTTGTCTCTGGATGCGGGTAGTTACAACCTGTCCAAACTGGCATTTCGGCTTGTTGTCTGGGGACTCAACGAGATTGGGATGGCGCGCAAAGATGTCACACCAATCGATTTATTTCTGTGCAACCTTTGCTCCAAGTCAATAACTTTGCATTTACAAGGGCATATAGTCAGCGGGCTTACAGCATCAAATGAAAACAAAAAAAGGGATTACGTGATGAAAAAATTACTTCCTCTGATGATTGCCGCTGCAGTGACCTCTCCTTTCGCCATGGCCCATCAGGCTGGTGATATTCTGGTTCGTGGTGGTTTGGCATTTGTATCGCCGCAGGAAAGCAGCACGCCTGTAGAGCTGGAAATTAATGACAACATGCAATTGGGATTGACTCTCTCTTACATGATTACTGATAACTGGGGTGTCGAATTGCTGGCTGCAACCCCCTTCTCTCATTCAGTCAAACTGGGTGGCGCTGAAGTTGCCAAGATCAAGCATTTGCCGCCGACTCTGATGGGTCAGTACTATTTTGGCGATGCTCAAAGCAAGGTTCGCCCGTATGTCGGTATTGGCGTGAACTACACCACCTTCTTTGATGAAGAGGGTCGTGGTGCACTGTCAGGAACCGATGTCAAAGTCGATGACTCCTGGGGTGTTGCCGGACAAGTTGGTATCGATATGGCGATCACTGACCGCTGGTTTGTCAACGGTTCAGCCTGGATCATTGATATCGATACCGATGTGCATACAGCGATTGGCACCATTAATACCAAGGTCGACCCGATGGCCTTTATGGTGGGTGTTGGCTACCGCTTCTAATGATTCTGACTGCGGTTCTGAACGGACCGCGGAAGATAGCAAAGTACGTCTCTTTCAGCCCGGCTTGTGCCGGGCTTTTTTCGTATGGCTGATTTTGTCTGTACTGTGATCCAACCCGATACAAATCAATTAAATACCTACCGCTTTATTTCAGTTATTCGCCACCCCTGCCGATAGTGACTATGTTCACTTTACCTTCCCCCAATGAGTGAGGATGTCTCCATGGGTTTATCTATCGTGCAGCGGATCATCGCCGGATTCGTGTTGATGCTGCTGTTGCTGATCCTGCTTGGTGTGATCAGTACCTTTAAAATCAAGGGTATAAATGACGGCCTCTCTGCCGTATCTGACCGGGCAACCCCGCTGGTGGTGGCTGTCGCAGGTCTCAAGGGGGCACTGCAGGATAGTAACCGCTGGGTGCTGGTCTACCGCACCAGTGAAGATGCTGCCCAGTTGCCGCAGCTGGCAAATCAGTTCAAGGAGCAGCAGAACCGCTTCGTCCAGCTGAGTCAAGAGATGGGTAAATTTACCGACGTAGCGGATGCTCGTGCCCGCTTCCAGCAGGTCGAGAGTGCTACCACCCAATTTTATGGCTTGGCGGATCAGGTGTTGGCCCAGCATCGGCAGTGGGTCAGTGCACTGGAGCAGCGCCACAAGCTGGAGATGGAATTTATCCGCCTTGAGGATACTTACCAGTGGGCGGCGGATCTGCTGCTGCAACAGACCGCCAGCAAACGCTCCATGCGCAACAAGGCGGAGCTTATTACCTCGGGTATCGCCCGCGACCTGAAGAATATCCGTCGTGCCGATGCCAAAACCGACCTGAACGAGCTGGAAAAGGTACTCAGCAAGGATATCGAGATGGCCCGCAAGCGGTTGGAGCGGGTGCTGGTGCCCGATGATGTGAAAGCGCGCTTTGTCTCCAATCTGGATCGGATGCAGGAGCTGGCGCTCGGCGCTCAGGGCTTGCTGGCAACCATGCGTCAGGCTCAGCAACTGGCGCTGTCGCTGGCCACGCAAAATCAGCAGCTGGATGCCAGTCTGGCCAACAGCCTCAATTTGCTTGATGAGATGGGAAAGTCTGCCGGTGCCATCGCCAGCGATAGCCGGATCAATGCCGATGCAGCGGTCAGTAGCGCCAGCTTCTGGATCCTGGTGGTTGCCGCGATGTCGGCCGCTGCCGCTCTGGTGATCGGCTATACCACTGCGCGCAGCATTCAGCGCCCGTTGCAGATGATCAACAAGGAGCTCGATTACATGGCGGCCGGTGACATGACCCGCCGCATCAACTACCGCAGCAGTTGCGAATTTGGCAGCCTCTCTCGCTCCATCGATACGCTGGCGGGCAAGACCGGTGAACTACTCTCTCAAATCAATGCAGGCTCCCGCCATCTGGTGGATGAGGCGAGCCGCGCCGCCGAGATCAGCGAACGGGCCATGTCCCGGGTACAGGAGCAGAAGAGCCAGACCGATCAGGTGGCCGCCGCCATTACCGAGCTGGAGGTGAGCGCCACCGAGGTGGCCCGCTCTACCGATGGCACCAAGCGGGAAGTGGATCTGGCCGATGAAGAGGCGCGCAATGGTCGCCAGAAAGTGGCCACCACTCGCCGGATCACCGAGCAGCTGGCTGGCGCCATGGAGGAGGCGGTCGGCATCACCTACAAACTTGGGGAATTCAGCAACAACATCGGCAGCATTCTCGATGTGATCCGCAGTATTGCCGAGCAGACCAACCTGCTGGCCTTGAACGCCGCCATCGAAGCGGCCCGTGCAGGCGATGCAGGTCGCGGTTTTGCGGTGGTGGCCGATGAGGTGCGGGCACTGGCCAATCGCACCCAGACTTCGACCGAAGAGATCCAGGGGATGATTGAGAACCTGCAGAGCTCCAGCAAGCATGTGGTTGAAGTGATGGGGCGTAGCCAGGAGCAGACCCAGAGCTGTGTCGATCAGACCCGCGAGATGGATGTGGCGCTGCAATCCATTGCCGAGCGGATGGGGGCCATCAAGTCGATGGCGGATCAGGTGGCCCATGCCGCTCAGGAGCAGATCTCCGTCAGTCAGGGGGTCGCCCGTCATATCGCCGGTATTGCCGATGTGGCATACGAGACAGAGCGGGAGGCGCGGGAATCCGCCAGCAGCAGCGAAGTGCTGGCCGACCTGGTCGCCAAACAGCAGCAATTGATCGCACATTTCAAGGTCTAGGAGGGCTTATGTCTAAAAAGTGGATTGGAGCCCTGAGTCTCCTGTTGTGTGGCCAGCTGATGGCCAGCGAGCTGGTGATTGAAAGCTGGCGAACCGATGACAAGGCGTTGTGGGAGCAGAAGATCATCCCGGCCTTTGAAGCGGCGCATCCCGGCATCAAGGTGAGTTTTCATCCGGTGCAGAACGTCAACTACATGCCCACTCTGTGGGAGAGCCTGAAAGGGGGCAAGGCGGGGGATCTCATTACCTGTCGTCCGTTTGATGATTCGCTCGCCCTGTTCAAGGCTGGCCATCTGGCCGAGCTGACCGAAATGGCGGGGATGGAGAACTTCCCGAGTTTTGCCCAGTCACCGTGGCAGACCGATTCCGGTGCCCAGACTTTCTGCGTGCCGATGGCCTCGGTGATCCATGGCTTCTTCTATAACAAGAAGATTTTCAGTGAGTTGGGGCTCACCTTGCCGCAAACCCGCGATCAGTTCTTCGCCGTGCTGGACAAGATCAAGGCCGACGGTCGCTATGTGCCGCTGGCCATGAGTGGTTCCGAGAGCTGGGTTGCCTCCGAACTGGGGTTCCAGAACATTGGCCCCAACTACTGGAAGGGGGAGGACGGCCGTCTGGCACTGATCGGCGGGCAGGAGCGGCTGGACAACCCGCAATATGTGAAGGTGTTCGACGAGCTGGCCCGCTGGCGTTCCTACCTCGGTGAAGGTGGCGAGAGCCGCGATTATGCGACCAGTAACGAGCTGTTCACTTCGGGCAAGGCCGCCTTCTACGTGGCGGGCTCCTGGGAGATTGCCCCCTTCACCGGCAAGGTCGATTTTGGCGTCATGCGTCCGCCGGTGGCCAAACAGGGTGATGGCTGTTTCTTTACCGACCACACCGATATCGGTATGGGGATGAATCCGGCCAGCAAGAACAAAGAGGGTGCAATGGCCTTCCTGCAATGGCTGACGACGCCGCAATTTGCCGAGCTCTATACCAACTCGCTGCCGGGATTCTTCTCCCTCTCCAACCACTTTTTCGATGTCACCAATCCGGCGGCCAAAGAGATGATGGAGTGGCGCGATCAGTGTGACTCGACCATTCGGGTGGCGACCCAGATCCTCTCCCGTGGTACGCCCAAGTTGGGGGATGAACTGGCCGAGGTGAGTCAGGCTGTGCTGCTTGGCAAGATGGAGCCCAAGGCCGCCGCGGATCGACTGGAAAGTGGCTTGAAGGGCTGGTATGCCCCTCATCAGGGCAATAAGGCCAAGAGCGCGGATTGTCAGTGTGATGCGGTTGCCCCTGCCCCTGCCCCTGCTCCGGCTTCAGCGCCAGCGACTGAGCTGTCCGCAGCTCCCGCGACCAGTGAAACATCGGCCGTGGTGTCACCTGCTGTGACTCCCGCAGAACCCGCATCAGCGGCCGCTGCACCATTACCGGCGCCGTCTGATGAGGTGGAACAGGCGCTCTCCAACGAGCTGGAAGCGCCACAGCAGCCACAGCAATAGGCCATCGACATCAATAAAAACGGGAGGCATCAGCCTCCCGTTTTTTATGGCTCGTGGCCAGCATGTATCGCTTTATTGTGCTTCGTGGGGCCAGCGGCAGAGGCTGCCGATCCGGGCTACCGGGGCAAACCCCAGAGAGCGGTAAATGCGCTGGGCATGGTAGTGCTCGTCGGCCACTATGATCAGCTGTTTGGCGCGGGACAATCCTGCGCGAGCCACTTGACTCAGCAGCTGGCGGCATAACCCCTGGTTGCGCCACGCATGGTGTGTGCGTACCAACTGGAAGCGCCCAAGTGTGCCGCAAAAGAAGAGGCCACAGCTGGCGACCAGTTGTCCCTCTTGCCAGATCCCCCACCAGTCCCCGAGACCATCGGCAATCATGGCTTGATAGAGCGCCCGGCGGGATTGCAGATAGGGGAGATAACTCTCTGCCGTGTGCCCTTCATCCCGCTCATGGAGTTCGAAGTCGAGCCACTCAGGCCAATCAGCAGTGGTGAAGGTGCGTGCCTCAACCTTGTTCATGTCGTCGTGAGGAGGTGGGCAGCTCTGTTCATCCAGCGCCAGTACCACGCACTCCATATATTGGTAACCCGTTGCGACAAAACCGGCGATCCGGCTGTTTTGCCCGGCCGCCAGTGGCCATTGGAAGGTGCGGTGGCGCACTCGAGGATCCTGGCCGATCAGCTGATCAAATGTGGCTTCCAGCCAGCCTTTGTCATGGTCGCTGGGCGGGGTGGGGAGTAGCAGGTAGTTGCCGAAGTAGTAGTCGGGAGCATCCGGCGTGCGAACCGCCCAGAACTGATCGTGCTGAACAACCTCGCCCTGATAGCGATCGAACAGCAAGTCGGTGGCAAAGCCGGGGTGGGTATCCATGATGGTGCTCCTGCAAAGACTCATTCTGTTATCGGCAGGAGTGGGAAATAGATGAAAAGGGGCCGGAGAAACCTCCGGCCAAACAATCACACGCAGATTCAGAACGTCCAGGACGATCTGCCCCCATCATAACTCGACTGGGGCAATTTTGGGATGGGCACTTTTCGGTTACGTACCGTTAATTTTGTAAATATGAAGTTCGTCAGATCGGATGTGAGGTAAATCTCTGTTGACTTTGTGTCGTTTTGCTCATAAATATAAAGACGTTTAGACGTCCAAACATCCGTTTTGACGTAGGCAGATGGATTGCAGGACAGGGAGAAGAGCAGATGGGTTTTCACAGTGCACGTCAGGTTGAGGCGCTCAACCAGAGCTTGGCAGATTTGAATGGCGATATATCGGTCAGTTTCGAGTTTTTTCCGCCCAACAGTGAAGGGATGGAGAATACCCTCTGGCAGTCCATCGAACGGCTGAAAGTGCTGGAACCCAAGTTCGTCTCCGTCACCTATGGCGCCAACTCCGGTACCCGTGATCGCACCCACAAGGTGATTAAGGACATCAAGGAGCGGACAGGCCTGATTGCGGCGCCGCACCTGACCTGTATCGATGCCAGCCGCGACGAGCTGCGCACCATCGCCCGCGACTACTGGAACAGCGGTATTCGTCATATCGTGGCTCTGCGCGGTGACTTGCCGCAGGGGCTGGAGAAACCGGATATGTATGCCACCGATCTGGTTGCCCTGCTCAAGTCAGAGGCGGACTTCGATATCTCGGTTGCCGCCTATCCGGAAGGTCACCCGGAGGCCAAGAGTGCGCAATCCGACCTGCTCAATCTCAAGCGCAAGATTGATGCCGGTGCCAACCGCGCCATCACTCAGTTCTTCTTCGATGTGGAAACGTATTTGCGCTTTCGGGATCGCTGCGCCGCTATCGGCATCGATGCTGAAATCGTGCCGGGGATCCTGCCGGTCTCCAACTATCAGACCCTGGCCAAGTTTGCCGGTTTTACCAACGTGAAGATCCCGCGTTGGATGCATCAGCGTTTCGAGGGGCTGGATAACGATCAGATGACTCGCAATCTGGTGGGGGCGAGCATCGCCATCGATCAGGTGCGCGTGCTGAGTCAGGAAGGGGTGAAGGATTTCCACTTCTATACCCTGAACCGCTCCGAGCTGACTTATGCCATCTGCCATACTCTGGGGGTTCGTCCCAAGGGTTGACCGGTGGTCACCGTGATAAAAGCAAAAAGCCAATGAGTTGCTCATTGGCTTTTTCGTTATGGCCGATTATCAAGGTCTGGTCGGGGCGATCTCTTTTGGCTCAAGATCGATAACCGCATTACCGGCAGCCCCCGGATACTGGCGATAGACCTGATCCTGCTCCAGTGTGTAGAAGGTATCCAGATAGTCGTCGTTATTGGTCATCCAGGAGTCGGGCAGCGCTTTGACGATGCGGCCACCGAGATCGAGGAAGGGCAGGGCTTCTGGCACGCCACCCGCAGTAAAGCCGAGTTTGAGGGCTTCAATCAGCAGAGCGCCCAGCTCCTTGTAGTTGACGTTGTCATCCTGCTCCATCATCACCACATCGACGGCACCCCAGCGATAGCGATCCCAGTAAACCAGGATCTGGTTGGGGGTGTAGTCTGTGTTGTCATAGTCGAGGTAGGGCATGTCGACAATATCGACTACTGGCTCATCGCGGCTGGGATTGACCCCTGCGACCACTGCATACACTTCGGCTGCGCCGAGCAGCCAGGGCTCCTGATCATCCTTCAGTCTGATCTTTTTCAGGATACTGGTCTTGAGTGGCGCCGTGCTGGCCGCCACTCGCGGAGCGCTTTGCAGATCCGCATCGGCCAGCGCCTTGCGCATTACCTTCAAGCCTGCGTTTTTGGCTTTGACGGGATCGGCTTCGACTACCAGAACCGGCCGGGCCGGTGCCTTGTCCACATCCAGATAGACGGGATTGCCAGCGCTGTCGAACGCTTCAATGGCGCTCCAGCTCTTCTCATCTCCACTTGGAACATAGGCGACCAGCGGTTCGACGCCCTGTTGCAGTGCGGCGGCCTGATCGGTGTTGGCCAGTCGCAACTGCATCAGTTGCTTGACCTCGCCATCCAGTCCTTGCCGGCTGATGGCCGCCTGGTTGGCATCGCTCGCCTGCCGTTTAAGCCGTGGACTGGCCTTCTGCAGCAGGTTGGGAAGCGGGCTCTGATATTGCTGATTGCTCAGCAGGGGCAGCAGGTTTTTCTGCTGAAGTGCGAGCTGGCGAGCCAGCTCTCGATCCGTATCGGCAGCCTGGACGCTCGTAGCACCCAGTATGGCCAGTAGTAACAAGACAGCCTGATTTTTCATTTTTATACTCCGTTGCATGGAACCTGACAGGGCACCATGTCCGGGAAGATTGGTGCCCTGACGCCACTAGAAGGAAATTAGTTTCACTTGTGAATCATTTTATGTGGATAGTGTGCAGAGGTTCACGGTTTGAGGTTCAATTGATTCCTTTGTCGATATGGTTGGAACTGATAGATAGCCAGACCAATCAGCAGACCCCAGCAGGCTGCCGCGATGCCGAGCAGGCTGATCCCGGACGCGGTAATGATAAAGGTAAGCAGCGCAGCTTCTCGCGCTTCATCCTGTTGCAAGGCAGAGTGCAGGCTGCTGCCGATGGTGCCTAGCAGGGCCAATCCGGCGACGCAGGTGACAAGGGCTGCCGGAAAGGCGCTAAACAGGGCCGCGACGGTCGAGCCGAAGCAGCCGGTCACAAGATAAAAGCAACCCGCCCAAACCGCAGCAGGCCAGCGGCGCTTGGTATCCGGGTCGACCTCTTTGCCCATGCAGATGGTTGCAGTGATGGCGGCCAGATTGAAGGCATAGCCGCCAAAAGGGGCGAGCAGCAGGCCAGTCAGGCCAGTCCAGCTGATCAGCGAGGAGGTGGCAGGCTGATAGCCATGGGTCCGCAAGATGGCAATCCCCGGCATGTTTTGCGATGTCATGGTGACAATGAACAGCGGCAGCGCGATACCAAACAGAGCATCAAGGGAGAAGGCTGGCCATGTCCAGACCGGGCTGGCGAGTTGCCAGTGAAGGGTACCCATTTGCAAATCCCCCCGCACGCTGCAGATCAGCATCCCCACTCCCAGTACCAGCACCATGGTATAGCGAGGCCAGAGATGGCGACCCAGCAGGAAGGCCAGCAGCAGGGTGCCAAGTAGCAAGGGATCTTGCGGGGCGACCTTGAATAGATCCAATCCGAATCTGAGCAGCACGCCAGCCAGCATGGCGGCGGCCAGCGGAGCCGGGATATGTTTCATCAAACGGTTGAACCAGCCGCTGATGCCACACAGAGTGATCAGCAGGGAGGAGATCACAAAGGCGCCGATCGCTTCCGCCAGAGTGAAGTTGCCCAGCGTGGTGATCAGCAGTGCCGCGCCCGGTGTGGACCAGGCGGTTAGTATGGGTATGCGGTAATAAAGAGAGAGGCCGATGCAGCTCACCCCCATGCCGATCCCCAGCGTCCAGAGCCAGGAGGCGATTTGAGCAGTATCAGCACCTGCTGCCGTGGCGGCCTGGATGATCAGGATGACGGAACTGGTGTAGCCGACCATCACGGCGATAAAGCCTGCGACCAGATGGGGGAGTGCGAAGGGCATGACTCTTCCTCTTGGCGTTGTGACGCGCTGTGCGTTATTACGTACAATACAGCTTTGACTATATCGCTGTGCGCTATAGCGCACAAGATGCATCGTGCAAGAGTAATAAAGAGGCAGTTATGCAAGAGATGAGTCAGCACCTGGCTGCTCGACTGAAGGGGCTGCGCAGCGAGCGCGGCTGGAGCCTGGATGCCGCCGCGCGCGAAACGGGGGTCAGCAAGGCGATGCTGGGGCAGATTGAGCGGGGAGAGTCCAGCCCAACGGTGGCGACGCTGTGGAAGATAGCCACCGGGTTTCGAGTCTCCTTTTCCAGTTTCATTGAGCCCATACCCGCTGCGCAGGCAGAGGTGCTCTATCGCACCGCCGATGCCATTCGCCAGCAGCCAGCGGGAGAGGGCATGCAAGTGGCACCGCTCTTCCCTTATGAAAACCGGTTTGGTTTCGAGTTGCTTGAGCTAACCCTGTTGCCGGGTTACCAGCGTGAATCCGAGCCCCATGAGCCGGGAGTGACCGAGCATGTCATCGTCATCAGCGGCATGATGGAGGTGCTGGTGGAAGGGGAGTGGCGCTCACTGGAGCAAGGAGAGGCGGTGCGTTTTGCTGCCGATCGTCCCCACGGTTATCGCAATCTCGGCATAGCCCCGGCTATTTTCCACAATTTGATCCACTATCCGGTGGCAACACCCTGAACACGTGCCGTAGTCATCAACCCGGACGACCATCTGCTCTGGGGCGGATCAGTATCGGGATATAGACCCAGACAAACAGACCATAGGCAGCGATCCAGGCAAGAGCGCTGAGGTTCCAGCCATGCAGGGTATAAGCAGGCCAGAACAGCGGAATCGCCACCCGCATTGTAGCGGCAGCGATAACCAGGGCGAATGCGCCAGTGATCCTGCGTCCTACCTGCAAGGCCCGACCGCTATGGCCGAGGGAGACTCGCGCAATCATGCCCAGAATCATGGTCCCCATACAGCCTGCGCTGAGCAGGTGACTGGCCATTGACAACGTGATGGGCAGATCCGCGCTATGTACCGCAAGGGCGAACAGGCCAAGAGGGATAAACAGATAAGCGAGATGGAGTGACCACAGCAGGGGATGCGCAAGGGTCGATGGCAGATGCCAACGCAGTTGCCGCCACAGATGCAAACTCGCCGCCACTATATATAAAGGTACTATGTATATGCTGGTGACCCATTGGGTGGGGAGCAGCAGCCAGCAGAGCAAGATAAGCCACAGTGTCGCGAGCGCCGCCCGCTCCAGCCAGAGCTGAGGTGCAGCTTTATCCTGACCGGTTGCTCGGGCGGTGAAGAACGGAATCACCCTTCCACCCATCACGGCGATCAGGGTGGTAAACAACAGCACTGTGGTGATCAATAGGTGCTCAACGGTGGTCCAATCGGCCTGCCATAACCAGCTGGCACCATTGAGCAAGGTCAGTATCAGCAACAGGGGCACGAAGAAGAGGTTGCGCCATTGCCGGGTTATCAAGATAGGCTTGGCAAGGAACCAGGTGCAAAGCGGCAACCAGAGCAGGTCTGCCGCCATCAGGAGCGTATTATCTTCACCCAGCCAGGGTAACAAGGTCCTTGGCAACATCCACAACCCCACCACCATTGCCAATGGCCAGCTTCGAACACCGGGATGGGCCGTCCAATTCTGCACCGCGGTGAGCAGAAAACCCGCGACGATGGCGGCCCCGAAACCAAACAGCATCTCATGACCATGCCACCAGATCGGGTTGGCAATCCCGGGCAAGGTAAGCCAACCGTTGAGCTGCCCCAGCCAGAGCAACATGGCGACGGCAGCAAACAGAGCCCCGAACAAGAAGAAGGGTCGGAATCCCAAGCGGAACAGCGGGACGATTTGCTCTTCCTTATGGCTATCGAGGATTTGATGCATGAGGGCATTCCAATTAAACATTTGAGATGGCAATTATAAAATTGGCTTTTCAAATGTTCAATTTAAATCCGGCAATAGTCAGAATTGATGTCATTTCGAGCAAAAAAAGAGGTGATTGCTTGATATCTGAGCGAACGAACTTTTTTGCTGAAAAAGCCCTTGTCATCCCGGCGCGGCTCCCTATAATGCGCCCCTACCAGCACGGCGGAACACGCCAAACTGATGAGCCAGCTTCCTAGCGAAGCCGGCGCCGAAAGAAAAGCGAAAACAATCGCTTGACTTTCGAAGTGAGGAGCGTAATATGCGCCTCCTCAACGCGACAAGCGTGACGCTCTTTAACAATTTGAATCAAGCAATCTGTGTGGGCACTCACAGCATCGAACATCAAAAACAATTTTTGATTTTCAATGTCT
>NZ_JBFOCM010000024.1:0-49727 GCF_040907825.1 Aeromonas sp. s7(2024) | reverse complement strand
GGGCACTGTTGCAAATAGTCGGTGGTGATAAACTTATCATCCCCTTTTGCTGATGGAGCTGCACATGAACCCATTCAAAGGCCGGCATTTTCAGCGTGACATCATTCTGTGGGCCGTACGCTGGTACTGCAAATACGGCATCAGTTACCGTGAGCTGCAGGAGATGCTGGCTGAACGCGGAGTGAATGTCGATCACTCCACGATTTACCGCTGGGTTCAGCGTTATGCGCCTGAAATGGAAAAACGGCTGCGCTGGTACTGGCGTAACCCTTCCGATCTTTGCCCGTGGCACATGGATGAAACCTACGTGAAGGTCAATGGCCGCTGGGCGTATCTGTACCGGGCCGTCGACAGCCGGGGCCGCACTGTCGATTTTTATATCTCCTCCCGTCGTAACAGCAAAGCTGCATACCGGTTTCTGGGTAAAATCCTCAACAACGTGAAGAAGTGGCAGATCCCGCGATTCATCAACACGGATAAAGCGCCCGCCTATGGTCGCGCGCTTGCTCTGCTCAAACGCGAAGGCCGGTGCCCGTCTGACGTTGAACACCGACAGATTAAGTACCGGAACAACGTGATTGAATGCGATCATGGCAAACTGAAACGGATAATCGGCGCCACGCTGGGATTTAAATCCATGAAGACGGCTTACGCCACCATCAAAGGTATTGAGGTGATGCGTGCACTACGCAAAGGCCAGGCCTCAGCATTTTATTATGGTGATCCCCTGGGCGAAATGCGCCTGGTAAGCAGAGTTTTTGAAATGTAAGGCCTTTGAATAAGACAAAAGGCTGCCTCATCGCTAACTTTGCAACAGTGCCGGATTGAATATAACCGACGTGACTGTTACATTTAGGTGGCTAAACCCGTCAAGCCCTCAGGAGTGAATCATGACCGTAGTCACGACCGCCGATACCTCCCAACTGTACGCACTTGCAGCCCGACATGGGCTCAAGCTCCATGGCCCGCTGACTGTCAATGAGCTTGGGCTCGACTATAGGATCGTGATCGCCACCGTCGACGATGGACGTCGGTGGGTGCTGCGCATCCCGCGCCGAGCCGAGGTAAGCGCGAAGGTCGAACCAGAGGCGCGGGTGCTGGCAATGCTCAAGAATCGCCTGCCGTTCGCGGTGCCGGACTGGCGCGTGGCCAACGCCGAGCTCGTTGCCTATCCCATGCTCGAAGACTCGACTGCGATGGTCATCCAGCCTGGTTCGTCCACGCCCGACTGGGTCGTGCCGCAGGACTCGGAGGTCTTCGCGGAGAGCTTCGCGACCGCGCTCGCCGCCCTGCATGCCGTCCCCATTTCCGCCGCCGTGGATGCGGGGATGCTCATCCGTACACCGACGCAGGCCCGTCAGAAGGTGGCCGACGACGTTGACCGCGTCCGACGCGAGTTCGTGGTGAACGACAAGCGCCTCCACCGGTGGCAGCGCTGGCTCGACGACGATTCGTCGTGGCCAGATTTCTCCGTGGTGGTGCATGGCGATCTCTACGTGGGCCATGTGCTCATCGACAACACGGAGCGCGTCAGCGGGATGATCGACTGGAGCGAGGCCCGCGTTGATGACCCTGCCATCGACATGGCCGCGCACCTTATGGTCTTTGGTGAAGAGGGGCTCGCGAAGCTCCTCCTCACGTATGAAGCGGCCGGTGGCCGGGTGTGGCCGCGGCTCGCCCACCACATCGCGGAGCGCCTTGCGTTCGGGGCGGTCACCTACGCACTCTTCGCCCTCGACTCGGGTAACGAAGAGTACCTCGCTGCGGCGAAGGCGCAGCTCGCCGCAGCGGAATGAGCGAACGTCGATATAGCCCGCTCGCGACGCTGTTCGCGGCGACCTTTCTCTTCCGGATCGGCAACGCGGTGGCGGCCCTCGCGCTTCCATGGTTCGTCCTGTCTCATACAAAGAGCGCGGCCTGGGCGGGCGCCACGGCCGCTAGCAGCGTCATCGCGACCATCATCGGCGCGTGGGTTGGTGGTGGCCTCGTCGATCGGTTCGGGCGCGCGCCCGTCGCATTGATCTCGGGTGTGGTGGGCGGCGTGGCCATGGCGAGCATCCCACTGCTCGATGCCGTTGGCGCCCTCTCGAACACTGGGCTGATCGCTTGCGTGGTGCTCGGTGCCGCGTTCGACGCACCCGGTATGGCCGCGCAGGACAGTGAGCTGCCCAAACTCGGCCACGTCGCCGGGCTCTCCGTTGAGCGCGTCTCGTCACTGAAAGCGGTGATCGGGAACGTCGCGATTCTAGGTGGCCCGGCCCTTGGGGGGGCCGCAATCGGCCTGCTTGGCGCTGCGCCAACGCTCGGGCTGACGGCGTTCTGCTCCGTCCTTGCAGGTCTGCTCGGCGCGTGGGTGCTTCCCGCGCGTGCCGCTCGGACGATGACCACGACGGCGACTCTCTCCATGCGCGCCGGCGTCGCTTTTCTCTGGAGCGAACCCCTGCTGCGCCCTCTCTTTGGTATAGTGATGATCTTCGTGGGCATCGTTGGCGCCAACGGCAGCGTCATCATGCCTGCGCTGTTTGTAGATGCAGGACGCCAAGTAGCAGAGCTCGGGCTGTTCTCCTCAATGATGGGGGCTGGTGGTCTCCTTGGCATTGCCATTCATGCGTCGGTCGGCGCCCGGATATCAGCGCAGAACTGGCTGGCGGTGGCATTTTGTGGCTCTGCGGTGGGCTCGCTTCTGCTTTCACAGTTGCCAGGCGTGCCGGTGCTGATGTTGTTGGGCGCGCTCGTGGGACTGCTGACCGGCTCAGTCTCTCCCATTCTCAACGCTGCCATCTACAACCGCACGCCGCCAGAACTTCTCGGCCGGGTACTCGGCACGGTCTCGGCGGTGATGCTGTCAGCCTCGCCCATGGTTATGCTTGCGGCCGGCGCGTTTGTCGACCTTGCTGGTCCGCTCCCTGGCCTCGTTGTATCGGCCGTGTTTGCGGGGCTCGTGGCTCTACTCTCGCTCCGTCTTCAATTTGCTACAATGGCGGCGGCAGCCACAGCCTCCGCCCCAACCCATACAGAAGGTGAACACTGATGCCCCGCCCCAAGCTCAAGTCCGATGACGAGGTACTCGAGGCCGCCACCGTAGTGCTGAAGCGTTGCGGTCCCATAGAGTTCACGCTCAGCGGAGTAGCAAAGGAGGTGGGGCTCTCCCGCGCAGCGTTAATCCAGCGCTTCACCAACCGCGATACGCTGCTGGTGAGGATGATGGAGCGCGGCGTCGAGCAGGTGCGGCATTACCTGAATGCGATACCGATAGGCGCAGGGCCGCAAGGGCTCTGGGAATTTTTGCAGGTGCTCGTTCGGAGCATGAACACTCGCAACGACTTCTCGGTGAACTATCTCATCTCCTGGTACGAGCTCCAGGTGCCGGAGCTACGCACGCTTGCGATCCAGCGGAACCGCGCGGTGGTGGAGGGGATCCGCAAGCGACTGCCCCCAGGTGCTCCTGCGGCAGCTGAGTTGCTCCTGCACTCGGTCATCGCTGGCGCGACGATGCAGTGGGCCGTCGATCCGGATGGTGAGCTAGCTGATCATGTGCTGGCTCAGATCGCTGCCATCCTGTGTTTAATGTTTCCCGAACACGACGATTTCCAACTCCTCCAGGCACATGCGTAAACGGAGGTGTGCAGAGTCCCTGCGGCAGGCGACGAACACGACCGTCGTCGATTAGTACCGGTACGGTCGGTGGTATCGAAGTCTTGATCACCACTCAGGTCTACGGCTTACAAATGGTGACCATCCCGATACTTGCGTCAGAGCACCGGGCCGATTCTTTGACAGTGAATCACTCCCGTAAGGTTGTGCCGGTGTGGGTGTCCCGGGTCGAGACGATACTCCGCCAATGCGCCCAGCAAACAACCTGGCCATCGCAGGTGGTGGGGAGCGGTGTGGCGGATGAGTTGGACAAGTTGGTGTAGCAGCACGAGCACGGCGAGATAACATCGCAGGAGTTCGACATGCTCAAGAGACAGCTGATTGCGAATCGCGATGCAGATTCATAACCCGATTGCGGGTTGGCTTCACTCCACCATCACCGAGCAGACTAGCACGGCGGGCTCTGTTGCAAAGATTGGCGGCAGTCAGAGGTAGGCTGTCGCTCTGCGCCGATCAGGCGGCTGCTGCGAAATGGTGGTTGAGCATGCCCATGGCCTCCGTCAGCGCCGAGGGCCCAATGCCAAAAGCTCTCTCCACAAGGCGCACCTCGCCCCTGATGCCGGGCTGCAGGCACCAGGGGCGAGCCTGTCCTTTGCGCAGGGCTCGCATGACTTCGAATCCCTTGATCGTGGCATAGGCCGTGGGGATCGATTTGAAACCGCACACCGGCTTGATCAGTATCTTGAGCTTTCCGTGATCGGCCTCGATCACGTTATTGAGATACTTCACCTGCCGGTGGGCCGTCTCCCGGTCCAGCTTTCCTTCGCGCTTCAATTCGGTGATCGCTGCACCATAGCTCGGCGCTTTGTCGGTATTGAGCGTGGCAGGCTTTTCCCAGTGCTTCAGGCCTCGCAGGGCCTTGCCCAGGAACCGCTTCGCTGCCTTGGCGCTGCGGGTCGGCGACAGGTAGAAATCGATCGTGTCGCCCCGCTTGTCGACTGCCCGGTACAGGTAGGTCCACTTGCCCCGCACCTTGACGTAGGTTTCATCCAGGCGCCAGCTCGGATCAAAGCCACGCCGCCAGAACCAGCGCAGCCGCTTCTCCATCTCCGGGGCGTAGCACTGGACCCAGCGATAGATCGTCGTATGGTCGACCGAAATGCCGCGTTCCGCCAGCATTTCCTCAAGGTCGCGATAGCTGATCGGATAGCGACAATACCAGCGCACCGCCCACAGGATCACATCACCCTGGAAATGGCGCCACTTGAAATCCGTCATCGTTCCGTCCGTCCAATCTCCGCCAAGCATGCTCAAGCTTCACGATTTTTGCAACAGAGCCCACACGAGTATTGAGCATAGTCGAGATTGGTGCAGATCACTTCTGATATTGAACTGTCAGGAGCTGGCTGCACAACAGCCATTACGCCCAATCAACTGGTGCAGTCGTCTTCTGAAAATGACAATCCAGTTAGGGTATAGCTCAACCTGACATAGAAGCAAAAACTCAACCACCTTCTACCAACTCTCCGAACAGCTCCTTGACCTTTGTTTTCGCATCAGCAAGTGCAGTTCTGCCTTGTTCAGTGATGTCATAAACACGCCGTTCACGTCGCCCGGTGCGTTCGTGGCGTGAGGTCAGATAGCCTTTTTTTTCCAGGCCGTGCAGCATCGGGTACACGGTGCCAGCGCTCATCTCGTAGCCGTGTCGGCGTAGCTCTTCGATGATCCCCAGCCCAAAGACAGGTTCCTCGGCTGCATGGTGAAGGATGTGCAGGCGGATCAAACCGCCGTAGAGGTCTTTGTCAGTCATTTTTTGTGCCTCACAGAGCGACGCTCAACAGCCACCCAGCTGCACCGCTACCGAGGACAACCAGCCACGGCGGGAGCTTCCAGAACATAAGTGCGACAAGGGCAACTAATGCCAAGCCGAAGTCTTGCGGCTGAAAGATGGCGCTAGTCCATACAGGCTGATACAGCGCGGCCAGCAGCAAGCCGACTACAGCGGCATTGATCCCGGCCAGCGCAGCTTGGATGCCTGTATTGCGGCGCAAACGCTCCCAAAATGGCATTGATCCGACGACCAGCAAGAACGAGGGCGCGAAGATAGCCAGCAGACACACAATGCCGCCGATCCAGCCCGACGGGGCGGTGTTCATCGAGGCACCAAGAAACGCGGCGAACGTGAACAAAGGGCCGGGCACCGCTTGAGCTGCCCCGTACCCCGCGAGAAAGGATTCATTGTTGACCCAGCCGGAGGGCACCACTTCGGCTTGCAGTAATGGCAGCACAACGTGACCACCGCCGAACACCAGTGATCCGACACGATAGAAGGAATCCACCATTGCCATGGTTTGACTTGGCATCAGTTCGGCCAACACCGGCAGGCCAATCAGCAAGACAAAGAACAGCGAGAGCCAAAGCACGCCGGCCCGGTGACTGACCGTGATAGGTAGGGGGTCATGCTCAACAACTTTCGCTGGCTTGAACAATAACCGGCCTGCGATGCCTGCGATAGCAATCACGCCAACCTGTCCCCACGCGGACGGCACAAGTAAAACGACGCAGGTAGCAATTGCCATGATGGTGACTCGCAGCCCATCCGTGCATAGGTTACGCGCCATGCCCCATACTGCTTGAGCGACCACGGCCACAGCCACCACTTTTAAGCCATGCAACGCGCCCTGCGAGACGTAATCGCCATAGCTGGAGATGCCGAGCGCAAAAAGGATCAAGGCTATGGCAGACGGCAGCGTGAAGCCAGCCCAAGCAGCCAGCGCCCCGCTGTATCCAGCCCGAGACAGTCCTACCGCTATGCCGACCTGGCTGCTTGCAGGCCCTGGCAAGAACTGACAAAGCGCGACCAAGTCAGCATAGCTCCGTTCGGAGAGCCAGCGCCGCCGTGTGACAAATTCGGCGCGGAAGTAGCCCAAGTGCGCAATGGGGCCGCCAAAAGATGTCAATCCAAGCCGCAGAAAAATAAGAAAGACCGACCATGGTCTGCTGTCATCGGTAGGGTTATTCGTCATACTTTCGCCTTCATGATCTGCAACGAGTTGATCAATAATAAGCGAAATTCGATAACGAAATTCGATATAAATCTAGAAAAAAATACCTCTATGTGTACTACGCAGTTTTAGCTGTGGCTTTCACAGGAGCACGCTTACTTACGGCTTAGCGTGCTTTATTTTCCGTTTTCTGAGGCGATCCCTAGGAGCTCGGATCTCAGGACGAAGGTCTCCGCGAATGTCCGGTCGATCCGCGCGACGTCCCAGGCGGGCGTTCCCTTGGCGGACATCCACGCCGCAGCGTCGTGCATCAGCCGCACAACCTCGTCGATATCACCCGAGCAGGCGACCCGAACGTTCGGAGGCTCCTCGCTGTCCATTCGCTCCCCTGGCGCGGTATGAACCGCCGCCTCATAGTGCAGTTTGATCCTGACGAGCCCAGCATGTCTGCGCCCACCTTCGCGGAACCTGACCAGGGTCCGCTAGCGGGCGGCCGGAAGGTGAATGCTAGGCATGATCTAACCCTCGGTCTCTGGCGTCGCGACTGCGAAATTTCGCGAGGGTTTCCGAGAAGGTGATTGCGCTTCGCAGATCTCCAGGCGCGTGGGTGCGGACGTAGTCAGCGCCATTGCCGATCGCGTGAAGTTCCGCCGCAAGGCTCGCTGGACCCAGATCCTTTACAGGAAGGCCAACGGTGGCGCCCAAGAAGGATTTCCGCGACACCGAGACCAATAGCGGAAGCCCCAACGCCGACTTCAGCTTTTGAAGGTTCGACAGCACGTGCAGCGATGTTTCCGGTGCGGGGCTCAAGAAAAATCCCATCCCCGGATCGAGGATGAGCCGGTCGGCAGCGACCCCGCTCCGTCGCAAGGCGGAAACCCGCGCCTCGAAGAACCGCACAATCTCGTCGAGCGCGTCTTCGGGTCGAAGGTGACCGGTGCGGGTGGCGATGCCATCCCGCTGCGCTGAGTGCATAACCACCAGCCTGCAGTCCGCCTCAGCAATATCGGGATAGAGCGCAGGGTCAGGAAATCCTTGGATATCGTTCAGGTAGCCCACGCCGCGCTTGAGCGCATAGCGCTGGGTTTCCGGTTGGAAGCTGTCGATTGAAACACGGTGCATCTGATCGGACAGGGCGTCTAAGAGCGGCGCAATACGTCTGATCTCATCGGCCGGCGATACAGGCCTCGCGTCCGGATGGCTGGCGGCCGGTCCGACATCCACGACGTCTGATCCGACTCGCAGCATTTCGATCGCCGCGGTGACAGCGCCGGCGGGGTCTAGCCGCCGGCTCTCATCGAAGAAGGAGTCCTCGGTGAGATTCAGAATGCCGAACACCGTCACCATGGCGTCGGCCTCCGCAGCGACTTCCACGATGGGGATCGGGCGAGCAAAAAGGCAGCAATTATGAGCCCCATACCTACAAAGCCCCACGCATCAAGCTTTTGCCCATGAAGCAACCAGGCAATGGCTGTAATTATGACGACGCCGAGTCCCGACCAGACTGCATAAGCAACACCGACAGGGATGGATTTCAGAACCAGAGAAAGAAAATAAAATGCGATGCCATAACCGATTATGACAACGGCGGAAGGGGCAAGCTTAGTAAAGCCCTCGCTAGATTTTAATGCGGATGTTGCGATTACTTCGCCAACTATTGCGATAACAAGAAAAAGCCAGCCTTTCATGATATATCTCCCAATTTGTGTAGGGCTTATTATGCACGCTTAAAAATAATAAAAGCAGACTTGACCTGATAGTTTGGCTGTGAGCAATTATGTGCTTAGTGCATCTAACGCCGGAGTTAAGCCGCCGCGCGTAGCGCGGTCGGCTTGAACGAATTGTTAGACATCATTTACCAACTGACTTGATGATCTCGCCTTTCACAAAGCGAATAAATTCTTCCAAGTGATCTGCGCGTGAGGCCAAGTGATCTTCTTTTTGTCCCAGATAAGCTTGCTTAGCTTCAAGTAAGACGGGCTGATACTGGGCAGGTAGGCGTTTTATTGCCCAGTCGGCAGCGACATCCTTCGGCGCGATTTTGCCGGTTATTGCGCTGTACCAAATGCGGGACAACGTAAGCACTACATTTCGCTCATCGCCGGCCCAGTCGGGCTGCGAGTTCCATAGCTTCAAGGTTTCCCTCAGCGCCTCGAATAGATCCTGTTCAGGAACCGGGTCAAAGAATTCCTCCGCTGCCGGACCTACCAAGGCAACGCTATGTTCTCTTGCTTTTGTAAGCAGGATAGCTAGATCAATGTCGATCATGGCTGGCTCGAAGATACCCGCAAGAATGTCATTGCGCTGCCATTCTCCAAATTGCAGCTCGCGCTTAGCCGGATAACGCCACGGGATGATGTCGTCATGCACGACAAGGGTGACTTCTATAGCGCGGAGCGTCTCGCTCTCGCCAGGGAAAGCCGAAGCCTCCATAAGATCATTGAGCAATGCTCGCCGCGTCGTTTCATCAAGCTTTACGGCCACAGTAACCAACAAATCAATATCGCTGTATGGCTTCAGGCCGCCATCCACTGCGGAGCCGTACAAATGCACGGCCAGCAACGTTGATTCCAGATGGCGCTCAATGACGCTTAGCACCTCTGATAGTTGGTTCGAAATTTCGATGGTCACCGCTTCCCTCATGATGTCTAACGGGCGAGGTAAGCCGACCGCAGAATGCGGGTCGGCTTGACCGAAATGTTAGAACCAGAAGCCAAAACGGATAACTTGAATTTGGCGACGGGCGCTAACCGTGAAAAAACGCTGCGCCACCGAGGCGGCACAGCACTGCAAAAACGATAGCTGCTTGCGCTTGCTACGCAAGGGCTAGAGGCCAAAAAGACTGAAAACCTGCGCAGCCCATGCAGGCGAAGCCCGGAAAAAAGGCAAAACAGGCACTGAATAACGCCTGAAAAGCTAAATGCCGTTTGAATAAACATGAGCTAAATAAAGCTGGGTTTCAGTGGTGCTAACGTTGGACGTAACGAGAGCCGGAGCGCAGCGGAGGGAACCAAAATGCGCAGCATTTTGGCGTCCCGTTGACGGAATGGTTAGCCGTTTCGACGCGCATAAACGGAGTGGGTGTACGGAATTACAGCTTGAATGGTTTCGGTTGAGACAAGCTCGAATTCTGTTTCGTTGAGCATTGGGAAGAAGGCGTCACCCTCGAAGGTTTGATGTACCTCAGATAGAAACACGCCGTGGGCGTGAGGTAGTGCCAGAGTGTATATCTCAGCTCCGCCCGCGACGTAGAGTTCATTGCCGAGTTCGGATGCCAAAGCGATAGCGTGCGACAGCGTTGAAACAACTACGCAGCCAGTGGCGCGGTAGTTAGCTTGGCGTGAGATTACCAATGTGTGACGGTTCGGTAGAGGCTTGCCGATAGACTCAAAGGTCTTTCGCCCCATGACAACGACTTTTCCCTCAGTGAGTCTGCGAAAAATCTTCTGCTCACCCGGAATTTTCCAGGGGATATTAGGACCATTGCCAATAACCCGATTGGCTCCCATCGCAGCAACGAGATAAATGCGTACTGATTCCGAGTTCATATGGCTAACTTTGTTTTAGGGCGACTGCCCTGCTGCGTAACATCGTTGCTGCTCCATAACATCAAACATCGACCCACGGCGTAACGCGCTTGCTGCTTGGATGCCCGAGGCATAGACTGTACAAAAAAACAGTCATAACAAGCCATGAAAACCGCCACTGCGCCGTTACCACCGCTGCGTTCGGTCAAGGTTCTGGACCAGTTGCGTGAGCGCATACGCTACTTGCATTACAGCTTACCAACCGAACAGGCTTATGTCCACTGGGTTCGTGCCTTCATCCGTTTCCACGGTGTGCGTCACCCGGCAACCTTGGGCAGCAGCGAAGTCGAGGCATTTCTGTCCTGGCTGGCGAACGAGCGCAAGGTTTCGGTCTCCACGCATCGTCAGGCATTGGCGGCCTTGCTGTTCTTCTACGGCAAGGTGCTGTGCACGGATCTGCCCTGGCTTCAGGAGATCGGAAGACCTCGGCCGTCGCGGCGCTTGCCGGTGGTGCTGACCCCGGATGAAGTGGTTCGCATCCTCGGTTTTCTGGAAGGCGAGCATCGTTTGTTCGCCCAGCTTCTGTATGGAACGGGCATGCGGATCAGTGAGGGTTTGCAACTGCGGGTCAAGGATCTGGATTTCGATCACGGCACGATCATCGTGCGGGAGGGCAAGGGCTCCAAGGATCGGGCCTTGATGTTACCCGAGAGCTTGGCACCCAGCCTGCGCGAGCAGCTGTCGCGTGCACGGGCATGGTGGCTGAAGGACCAGGCCGAGGGCCGCAGCGGCGTTGCGCTTCCCGACGCCCTTGAGCGGAAGTATCCGCGCGCCGGGCATTCCTGGCCGTGGTTCTGGGTTTTTGCGCAGCACACGCATTCGACCGATCCACGGAGCGGTGTCGTGCGTCGCCATCACATGTATGACCAGACCTTTCAGCGCGCCTTCAAACGTGCCGTAGAACAAGCAGGCATCACGAAGCCCGCCACACCGCACACCCTCCGCCACTCGTTCGCGACGGCCTTGCTCCGCAGCGGTTACGACATTCGAACCGTGCAGGATCTGCTCGGCCATTCCGACGTCTCTACGACGATGATTTACACGCATGTGCTGAAAGTTGGCGGTGCCGGAGTGCGCTCACCGCTTGATGCGCTGCCGCCCCTCACTAGTGAGAGGTAGGGCAGCGCAAGTCAATCCTGGCGGATTCACTACCCCTGCGCGAAGGCCATCGGTGCCGCATCGAACGGCCGGTTGCGGAAAGTCCTCCCTGCGTCCGCTGATGGCCGGCAGCAGCCCGTCGTTGCCTGATGGATCCAACCCCTCCGCTGCTATAGTGCAGTCGGCTTCTGACGTTCAGTGCAGCCGTCTTCTGAAAACGACACAATATAAGTGGTTTCAATATGATTTTCGAGAGGGTATTAAGTGGTTTTAATGGGGTATACCTTTTTAGAACCACCACATGACGATCGAAACACAACCTTTCGATAGCCTTTTGATCTGACAGCACAAACTTTAAGTGTGATCCGTCATCACAAAGTCGCTTTTGAGTTGTATTTGAGTATTTAAGCGACGTTGCTCACCATTCCTGATCTGCTGAATGGGATGCCAAAGGAGGAAATCTACAGAAGCTGGGCTTTGAGGTGAGTCATCTTTTCGACTCACCGAACAAACCAGCAGCCAAGCGTAGCGCGGCAGTTCTTTACCCCATGGCTTGGTAATCTCCCCGTCTGCTGTTCTCTTACCCGCTATAGGGGATAAATGTTAGATACCGCCTACAGCGTGTAAGTTACATTTACCTCCTATAACAGGTAAATATTGATATACCTGCCATAGCGTGTAAATTGGAAGAAGGCACGCTACCAGGTTGTCGAATCATGAAAGTAACCAGCGCCAAGCAGCTGAGCGCCTGTATCAAGGATGCCAGGCTTTCTCAAAAGCTCTCTCAAGGCAAAGTGGCCGAGAAAGTAGGGATTAGGCAAGACACAGTCTCCAGCTTCGAGCTCAACCCTGAGTCCACCAAGCTGGAGACCCTGTTCAAGATCCTCGCGGCACTCGAGTTGTCAGTGGATATCAAACCCCGCAATGAGTCATCCGAGAGTCCGGCATCGGGCTGGAAGGAGGAGTGGTAATGGCCAATCTGGCTGTCTATATGAACGGCTATCGGGTAGGCACATTCACCAAAACTACCAGCGGCACCCATCATTTTCAGTACCATGAGTCATGGCTAGCACAACCGGGCAGCCGTCCGATCTCACTCTCCATGCCATTGCGCCATCAGACCTACCGGGGCGATGAAGCCTATAACTTCTTCGACAACCTGCTGCCAGATAATACGGAGGTGAGAAACAGGGTTGTAGCACGCTATCAAGCGGCATCAACCCAGCCCTTCGATCTGCTCAGTTGCATTGGCCAGGATAGCGTAGGGGCATTACAGCTGGTTACCGAAGGGCACGATGTTCCAGATGTCAGGCGAATCGACTACAAGGCACTTTCCGATGACGAGCTCGAGCAGATCCTGACCAGCTACAAATCAGGAATCCCTTTGGGGATGGTCAGGGAGCAAGAGGAGTTCCGGATCTCTATCGCCGGGGCGCAAGAAAAGACTGCACTGCTCTATCTCGATGGCCGTTGGTACTTGCCACTCAATGCAACGCCGACAACCCACATAATCAAACTCCCTATCGGCAAGATTGAAAGCCACTCCTACTCGATAGACCTCTCCCAGAGCGTAGAAAACGAATATCTCTGCACTCTGATTGCCAAGGAGTTTGGTCTACCCGTACCTCACTGCTTCATGATGCAGGTTGGCCAGGTCAAAGCACTGGCTGTGGAACGCTTCGACAGACGTTACGCTGCCGATCGCAGTTGGATCATGCGCCTTCCCCAAGAAGATTTCTGTCAGGTATTGAATGTTCCGTCAGCACGGAAATACGAGAACCATGGAGGACCGGGGATCACTGACATCATGAAAACCTTGCTGGGCTCTGCGACACCAGAACAGGATCGCTACCTATTCATGAAATCTCAGGTCCTGTTCTGGCTGCTGGCGGCCACCGATGGCCATGCAAAAAACTTCTCGGTCTTTATTGAGCCGGAAGGGCGTTTTCGCCTGACCCCTTTTTACGACATCCTATCTGTCTATCCAGTATTTGGCGGCCGAGGCCTCAACCGAAGGGACGCCAAGCTCGCTATGGGCCTAGCAAGCAGCAAGGGAAAGAAGTACGCCATTGAGCAGATATTCCCGCGTCATTTCTTCCAAACGGCGAAAGCTGTGGGATTTGAGCGTTCTGCTATGGAAGAGATCCTGACAGAACTGGCCAACTCCGTTGATGATGTTATTGAGCGCGTTACACAGCAATTGCCAGCAGGCTTCCCCGATACCATCAGCAGCACCATTCTAGAGGGCCTAAAAGCCCGCTCAGCCAGGCTGATAAAGGGCTGGGATTAAAATGGCGGTATGTGGGATGACTGCACGGTTAGCCAAACTACCTATGGGAAACTTGCACGGTTCGAAGAGTAAAGCGGCTTTCCAGGTTCCGGACGGTGCTATAGTCGGTTCAAAATATGTTCAAAACTCACTTAAAAGGCGGCTTTGACTGCGTGTGGTGGCATCGCGTTGATTCATATGGGAAGGCTGCACGATCGAGAATGGACTATGTGGGAACGCTGCACGATGGCAGAAACCCGTGAGCGGCCTCTCAATATGCTGTTTTAGTTACTTTTACCCCAAGTGGCCCCCGAAAAGTCACTAACATATTGAAGATAATAAATTATTTACATTCTGCATCGGCAAGTAAGCCGGTTCGGCAAACAATAAAAAGCCCGGGTTCATCCCGGGCTTTTTATTGTGCGTTTTTTGTCCGCCAACCTAGAGGCGACGCAGGCACCACATGAAGTAAGCGCCCCCTAACAGGGTGGAGACCAGTCCAACCGGCACTTCCTGCGGGAAGAGGACCTGCTGGCCGACCCAGTCAGCCGATACCATCAGCAGGGCGCCGGAAGCGGCGGCCCCAAGCAGGTGCCAGCGTGCCCGCACCAACCCCATCAGCTTGGCCATATGTGGCGCCAGAAGACCGACGAATGAGAGCGGCCCGACCACCAGGGTGGCACTGGCGGTGAGCACGGCCACCAGCAGCAGGATGGCGAGCTGGGCACGGTTGAGGCGAATGCCCAGCGCGGTCGCTACAGCACTTCCCATCGGCAGCAGATCGAGCCAGCGGCTCACCAGCAGGCATGCGGCCAGCATCAACAGCGCCAGCCCCACCAGCCCATAGGCCACCGGCAGGGTGACGTAATAGGTAGAACCGGACATCCAGGAGAGCAGTTGCTGCACCCGCAGGTCACCGTTGGCCAGCGCGATGGCCTGCAGCGGCTCGAACAGTGCCGTGATGGCGATACCGGAGAGCAGGATCCGCTCCGGCTGGAAGCCGTGCTTGCGATTGACCAGCACCAGCAGCAAGAGACAAGCGAAGGCCCCGATCAGGCCGCCCAGCAGCATTATGGGCAACGGCAAAGCTGGCAGCAGTAAGGCCGTCGCTATCACCCCCATAAAGGTGCCACCGCTCACCCCCAGCAGCTCCGGGCTCGCCATCGGGTTGTTGCTGACCCGCTGCAACAGGGTGCCCGCCAGCGCCAGCAGCACGCCAGCCGCCCCCGCCGCCAAACTGCGCGGCAACCGCCACTCCAGCTGGGCCTGCCAGCGGAGCCAGCTTGGCCAGCTCCAACCGTCCATCCCCTGACCAACCAGCAGGGAGGCGACCATGGCCAACAGCAGCCCGACCAGCAACAGGCCAATAAGGCGAGCCGGTGCCGGATGGCGGGCCACCAGCAGGCCGGCGTTTGCCTTCGGCGTACCCGACTTGATGCCAAGGCGCGGGATCAGCCAGAGCAGCAGCGGCGCCCCCAGCAGGGCGGTCATGGCGCCGGTGGGGATCAATACCGGCCAGAAGCGGCTCAGGCTCTGCAGCAGCAGATCGGTCGCCGCCAGCAGCAGGGCGCCGAGGATCGGTGCCCACAGCAGCCGCTGGCCAAGCTGGCGGATCCCGAGCAGCCGCACCATGGCGGGCGCCGCCAGCCCGATAAAGCCGATCAACCCCACCACGCTCACCACGCAAGCGGTGACAAACACCGCCAGCCCCAGTCCGGCAAAACGCAGATGCTGCAGGGAGACCCCCAGACTGCGGGCGCTGGCATCATCCAGCTCCAGCACCGCCAGCGGGCGCACCAGTACCGCGGCCAGCGCAGCGGCTGCCAGCAGGCGGGGTAACAGGTAACTCACCCCGCTCCAGCTGTTCTGCACTAGCGAGCCACTGCCCCACACCAGCAAACCTTTCAGCTCCTCCTGAAAGAACAGCAAGAGCCCCATGCTGATGGCCGCCAGATAGAGGTTGATCACCAGCCCGGCAAAGACGATGACCACCGGATTGAGCTGGCGACGCCAGGCCAGGGCAAACACCAGTGCCATCGCGAGGCTGCCACCGGCCATGGCGATCCACTCCCGCCCCAACAGCAACCAGGAGGGGGCAAACAGGGTCACCATCATCAACGCCAGTTGGGCACCGGAGGCCACCCCCAAGGTGGTCGGTGACGCGAGCGGGTTGCGCAGCACCTGCTGCATCAGGGTGCCCGCCAGCCCGAGCGCAGCCCCGGCCAGCAGGGTGACAGCCAAGCGGGGCAGCCAGCTGAAATGCACCACTGCTTGGCTGACGTCATTCAGATTGGGGGCGAAGAGGCTCTGCCACCAGAGCGCACCGGGCAGCTGGCGAGCCAGCTCCCAATACGCGAGCAAGAGGATCAACCCCAGCAGGATCGAGACCGGCCGCAGCAGCGGCGATGTGAGCAGTCGCTTCATCGGCTAGCCTCCATACGCTCGGCATCTTGCAGCAATGCATCGCTGAGCAGACCGGCGAAACGGCGGGCTGCAAGTACGCCGCCAAAACTCCAGACCGCAGGCAGATGCAGCACGGGGGCTTGGCGTACCAGCGGCAGATGCTGCCACAGCCCAGGCTCCTGCAGCCGTTCGCTCACCCCTACCGGGATGGGATCGACCACCACCAGCCGCGCGGTGGGCAAGGTCATAAACTGCTCGATGCTGACCACCGAGAAACCCCAGTCATTGGTCTGCTCCTGCCAGCCATTACGCAGCCCAAGCCGCGTCATCACCGCATCGAACAGGCTGTGGCGACCAAACACCCGCACATGGCGCTCATCGATAAACTGCACCACCAGCAGGGGCGGCAGATCCGCAGGCAATCCGGCCTGCATACTGGCGAGATCCCGATCCAGCCCGGCCAGCAGCCGTTCGCCCTCGGCGGTTTTGCCCACCATACGGGCGAGGGTCAGGGTCACCTCGTGCAGCCGCTGCCACAGATCGGTTTGCCCATCATAGAGGGCGATGGTGCTCACCGGTGCAATGCGGGAAAGAGTTGGCGCCAGCGGGGCCGCCAGCGGCGAGATGAGGATGCGATCGGGTTTGAGCTCTGCCAGCAGCTCACGGTTGGGCTGGGTGCGCAGGCCGATATCCACCACTCCGGTGGGTAGCCGTGGCTCGCCAACCCATGCCTGATAGGGGCCTGCATCCCCCACCGCCAGCGGCGTCACCCCGAGCGCCAGCAAGGTTTCGGCAATGGTCCAATCGACAGTGGCGATACGGGGTAGCGGTGCAGAGGCGATCGGGGATGTGTCGGCCTGCGCCGCTAGTGGCAGCAGCAGGCTAATAAGGCAGGGTGCCATCTTCTTCAATAAACGGTTCAAGAGAGCCCCCCGGTCAGACGATGGCGATGGGATGAGCATGAGCCGGGTGGCGAATGACCTCCATCGGAATGCCATAGATGGCGTGCAGAGTCTCGCTGGTCATGATCCCCTCAGGTTCGCCGTGGGTGAGCAGGCGGCCGGAGTGGAGCGCCACCAGCCGATCACAGAAGCGGGAGGCCATATTGATGTCGTGAATGACGATGATGACCCCAAGGTTTAGCTGACGGCTCAACTGCTTGACTAGCGTCAGCACCTCCACCTGATGGGCCACATCCAGCGCGGCCAGCGGCTCGTCCAGCAGGATAAAGCGGCTCTCCTGGGCCAGCAGCATCGCCAGCCAGACCCGCCCCCGCTCGCCGCCGGAGAGGGTATCCACCAGCCGATCGGCAAAGCGTTCAGTATGGGTAAGGGCGATGGCCCGATCGACCTGACGGTGATCCTCCGCCCCCATCCGGCCCAGCAAGCCGCGCCAAGGGTAGCGGCCCATCTCCACCAGCTCCCGCCCAAGCAGATTCTCGGCGCTCGGCAAATGCTGGGGCAGATAGGCCACCTGACGGGCAAACTCCCGGTTGCCCCAGTCGGGTAGCAGCTTGCCATCGAACAGGATCTCGCCGTCGCTGAGGGGTTGCTGGCGAGCCAGCAGCTTGAGCAGGGTCGATTTACCCGAACCATTGTGGCCGATGAGGCCATAGACCTGTCCCTGCTCGAAACGCAGGTCGGTGGGGTGCAGCAGCGTGCGGTTATTGACCGTGAAGCTGGCTGATTTCATCTCGAACATAAGCAATTCCTGTGCTGGCTTGCCGCCAGTCTCATCGGTGCCGGTATCAAGCCGGCACCTCGCAATCCAGATGGGCGATCGCATCGCGGCTCACTTCGGCGCGGCGCGCGCCGGTCAGTTCGGTGAGCTGGCCCTGACGCATCTCCAGCAGACGATCGGCCAGCGGGAAGTAGTGATCGTCGTGACTGATGGCAATCACCGTCTTGCCCATCTCCTTGAGGCGCGGCAGCAGCACCTGATAGAAGATGCGGCGGAACTGGGGATCCTGATCCGCAGCCCACTCGTCAAACAGCATCACCTCGCGCTGCTCGGCCAGCGCCAGCAGCAGGGCGACCCGCTTGCGCTGCCCTTGAGAGAGATCGATATCGGCGATAAAACCATCCTCGATGGTGAGCTTGCTGCCCATCTGCAATCGCTCCAGCCACTCGGCTACCAGCTCATCCTTGGGTTCCGGCCCCAGCAGGTGCTGGAACAGGTGATAGTCGGTGAAGATGGCGGAGAAGAGCGCCAGATAGCCGTTGCGATCGGTGATCGGCTCGCCATCCAGCAGGATCCGGCCCGATACCGGCTGATAGAGGCCGGTCAGCAGCATGGCCAGGGTCGACTTGCCGGATCCGTTGCCACCGATAATGAAGATCTGCTCCCCCTTTTCGATGACCAGATCGATGGGGCCAACGGCAAAACCGCCCTCCCCCTGATAGTGAAAGCTCACCTGCTCCAACTCGATACGCTGCCAGGGGCGGATGGCGGGCGGCAGCGGGAAGTCCGCATCCGGCTCGGCCAGATTGAGGGCAGCAATCTTGTCGAACGCCACCTGAGCGGCAAGCAGGGTCGGCAGGGCACCAATCCCCTGCAACAGCGGGGTGCGCAGGAACAGCAGGGTCAGGGCGAAGGTGGCGGCCACATTGGTGTTGGCCCAGCCAAGGCCGTTGGCCAGAAAGAAGACCAGACCGATGGCCCCCAGCATCATGATATTCGACCAGTTCACCGCGCTAAGGTGATAGGTGTCGGCGCGGATGATCTGCTGGCGGTAGTCACGGGCATTTTGCTCATAGAGCTGGTGGTAAACGAAGTGAGCCCGCTCGCGGTTGAGCGCCAGCTCCTTGCTGCCAGCGATGATGGCCTGATAGTTCTGATAGAGCCGATCTTCAGCCTGACGCATGTGGGAGAGATGGCGATAAACACGGTTCACCAGCAACCAGCCCACCACCATGGTGACGGTGACCCAGAGTGCGGTCACCCCGAGCAGGGCCGGAGAAAGCCAGCCGAGGTAAAGGGCAGAACCCAGCGTGAGCACCAGCCCCTGCACCAGCTCCGGCAGGCGCACGAAGGCGATGGTGATCTGGCCGATATCGCTGGAGAGGGAGGCCAGCAGTGGCCCCTGACCAATCTGGCGGATGCGGGCGACATCGGTATCCAGCAACTGCTTGAGCAGGCGTCCACGCAACCGGTAGACAAAATGGTGACCGAGGGTGGTCAGGGCCAGCTGAGATCCGAGCGTGATCACCAGCAGCAACACAATCAGACCGACCAGCTGACCGAGGATCGGCAGCGGATCACCTATAGATTCGATAAGAGACTGATTGATAAAAGCAATGACGCCAATCCCGCTGACGGCACTGAGCAGAGTGAGCAGGGTAATGGCAATAAAAGGCCAACGATATTGGCGATAAACAAGAGACAAGAGTTCCATAACGGACCGGTATTCCAGAGAGATCAGAACAACTGCGGGTGAAAAGAAGGGCGGGAACCCGGTTCCCGCCCGACTGCGATTACCAGCGGTAGTTGATGCTGCCCACTACGCTGCGCGGCTCGCCGTAGTAGCAGTAGTAGTCACAACTGGCCACGTAGGTTTCACCCAGCAGGTTGTTGACGTTGAGCTGGGCACGCCAGTTCTTGGCAAAGTCATACCCGATCATCGCATCCCAGACGGTATGGGCCGGCACCTCGGCAGAGCCGTAGATGGGGGTATAGTCCGCATTCACGGCGCCAATACCCACGCTGGAACCGATATAACGCACACCGGTACCCAGCTCCAGACCCGAAGCCACCCCTTGCTGCACCTTGTAGTTACCCCAGAAGGAGGCCTGGTGGCGCGGGATCAGGCTGGCACGGCGATCGCCACTGCCGGTGTCGTTGGTTTTGGCATCGGTGTAGGTATAAGCAGCGGTCAGACGCAGCGCATCTGTCACCTGCACGCTCCCTTCCAGCTCAATCCCCTGAGAGGTCACTTCACCCGCCTGGGTCTGCTGGCCGGAACCGGTAGAGACCAGCGAGTTGGTCTGGGCCAGATCGAACAGCGCCAGATTGATGTAACCGTCGAGGAAGGCAGGCGCATACTTCACGCCGGTCTCGTAGAGCTTGCCCTTGAGCGGCTTGTAGGAGTTTCGGGTGTTGGGATCGATCCCCGGCAGCACCTCGAACGACTCGGCATAGGCAAAGTAGGGAGAGAGGCCGTTGTCAGCCAGATACATCAGGCTGCCCGAGAGGGAAAGCTCGTGATCGTACTGGCGCTCGTCCTTGCTGGTATTGGTGTTGTGGGTCTCCACATAGTCGAAACGGCCACCGGCAGTCAGCAACCAGCGATCGTCCCAGCGGATCTGGTGCTGGGCATAGAGGCCGCTCTGGCCCTTGCTGCTCTTCTGGTGAGTGGCGGTCGATTCGTCAAAACCGGGGAAGCCGCTGTAATCCGGGTTCATGGTATTGATGGAGCCCATGGCGTAGTTGTCGGCCTCGACCCCTTCATTGACGTGACGCTGCAGATCCACCCCCAGCAGCAAGGTCTGCTCGGTGCTGTCGGTGTTCCAGTAGCCCACCATCTGGTTATCCATGGTGGCACTCTTGGTATTGCCATCACGGTAAACCAGGCCACGACTGGCAGTTGTGCCTTCATAGGTCGGGAAGATATAGGTCTGGCGCAGCAGCAGATCGTTATAGTTGAAACGGACGTTCTGCTTGAACTCCCAGGTCTGGTTGAGCTGGTGGGCCAGCTCGTAACCGGTGGAGATCTGGGTATTGCGGTTGCGATCGTAATCCGGTTGGCTCAGGTTGGTGGAGGGATCAATCTGGCCACCTGACGTATTCAGGGTGCCATAGACCGGGAAGAAGCCGTTGGTCGGGACCCCTTCGTCGTGCAGGAAACTGGCCAGCAGGGTCAGGCTGGTACGATCCGAAAGATCGAAGGTGACGCTCGGCGCCAGATAAACCCGATCGTTGTAGGTGCCGGTAAGCACGCCATCACGCTCTTTATAAAGAGCAACCATGCGGTAGCGGCTGTTGTCGGAGAGCGCGTCAGAGACGTCCACCCCGACCTGACGATGATCCCGGCTGCCAAGCTGCAGATCCACCTGCCCTTGCGGCGTGGCGGTCGGCCGCTTGCTGATGGCATTGATCACCCCGCCCGGAGGTGCCTCACCGTAAAGGATCGAGGCTGGCCCCTTCAGCACTTCCACACTCTCCAGACCAAACGGTTCCGGCGTCCAGACGTAGTAGCCGGTACCAAACAAGCGGTTGCCATCCAGATAAGAAGCGGCATCGAAGCCACGCACCTTGAACCAATCGGTGTTGTTGTCTGAGCCATAGAGGCCGGTCAATACGCCGGAACGGTAGCGAATCGCTTCATCCAGCTGCAACACGGCGTGCTGATCCAGCTCCTCGCGATTAACCACGGAGACGGCGCGAGGGGTCTCGGCCATCGGCACTTCCACCTTCATGGCCGTACCGGTCACCACCATGGTTTCGCTGGCTTTGGGCAGCTCAGCGGTGGTTTGTTCGGCCATCAGCGGCAGGGAGACGAGCAAACCGGAGAGCGAAAGCACGCCGAAGGCGCCCTTCTTGCCGGGTCCTGTAGTGTATTTTTGCGCAATCATATTAAAGTCTCGTTTATCAATGAGTTATGTTGTTTTAATTGTTATTTGTGGTCGTTTGTCACGACATCACCCCGTTCCATGGGCGAATAAAGCAGCGCAATCCTACTACAGGAGCCGTGATCGAATCGATTCAATAATTGCTAATCATTTGCATCTACATTGTTATCTAGCTGCATCGTTGGCAGGATTTCGCGGGAGATGGGAGCCATCAGGAGAGCTATGAGAGGAGAAGAAAATGGAGAGGAATATAAAGAAGCAGAAAAAAGATCGGCAGGATGGATCCGGTGACATTATCTGACTGGATCCATTATCCCCAAGCTTTATCCATATTTATCCACACCCTTTGGCGGTAGAATCCGGCTTTCCGTTTCTTTGTCTGAAATCAGGATCCATTCCATGGCCAAACTCAATCTCGTCGTCGGCTCCATGCTGGGCGCCGCCGAATATGTCGCAGACCACGTCGCCAACCTGCTGGAACAGGCTGGCCACCAGACCCGGATCCACAACCCGGCCAAGCTGGCAGAGGTGCTGGATGATGCGGGATCCATCCTGCTGGTGGTCACTTCCACCCATGGTGCCGGGGATGTGCCCGATAACCTGCAACCCTTCGCCAAGGATCTTGCCGAGCAGCATCCGGATCTTAATTCATTGAAATATGGCGTGATCGCCCTTGGTGACAGCAGTTATGACACCTTTTGCCAGGGTGGCAAGACGCTGGATCGGCTGCTGGCCGAGTGCGGTGCCAGCCGGATCGGCGAGCGGCTCGACATCGATGTGACCCAACACGAGATCCCCGAAGATGCAGCAGAAGTGTGGATCCGCGACTGGATGACGGTGATCGCCTGATCAGAGTGCGGGAGATCCTGAAAAAAAGCTTGATCTCCCCACTTATCCCCAGATCGACTATCCACCATGTTATTAACAGATTGATCCGGGGGAGTTGTTCTACACGGTTACCCACAACGCCCAGGGGTAATGTGCATAACTACGGTGTAAAGCTCTGCAAAACCTATAGTTATCCATGTATTAGATCCAGACTGACAGACCTCTGTGTATAAAAGTCCTGGTTATCCCCTCGTTCACCGGGCCAGGATCCAAGCTTTTCCACAAGCTAGGATCGTCCTTAAATTAATGATCTTTATGATCAAAAAGTGCTTATCAACAGAAAGGGCGGATCCTAATAAGAGATCCAGTAAAAGATCGATCTAAAGATCCTTAAGATCTAATTAGTGGATCCTCCCTTCATACTGAACGTTAAGTAGACGTTCCCCTCAGGACGCGAAACAGATAGAATGTTCCGCCCTTTAGCCCAGGCAAATAAAGATCTTCAGGCGTGCAGATCAAGGTGATCCCAATGCAATACCATGAACAATTTGATGTGATCGTCGTCGGTGGCGGTCATGCCGGAACCGAAGCAGCAACAGCGGCAGCCCGTATGGGCATGAACACCCTGTTGCTGACCCACAATATCGATACGCTGGGACACATGTCCTGTAATCCGGCGATCGGCGGGATCGGCAAGGGACACCTGGTCAGGGAAGTTGACGCACTCGGCGGGATCATGGCGCGTGCCATCGATCTTGGCGGGATCCAGTTCCGCACCCTCAACTCCTCCAAGGGCCCGGCAGTGCGAGCCACTCGTGCCCAGGCGGATCGCCTGCTCTACAAGGCCGTCGTTCGCCAGATGCTGGAGAACTACCCGAACCTGAAGATCTTCCAGCAAGCCTGTGACGATCTGATCATGGACGGGGATCGTGTTGCCGGTGTGGTCACCCAGAGCGGGATCCGCATCAGCGGCAAGACTGTGGTGCTGACGGTCGGTACCTTCCTGAATGGTTTGATCCACATCGGGATGGAAAACTACAAGGGCGGCCGTGCCGGGGATCCTCCCTCGATCGCATTGGCCCAACGCTTGCGTGAACTGCCGCTGCGTATCGATCGTCTCAAGACGGGCACCCCGCCGCGCATCGATGCCCGCAGCGTCGATTTCTCCGTCATGCAGGAACAGCACGGCGACGATCCGCGTCCGGTCTTCTCGTTTATCGGCGATGCCAGCCAGCATCCCCGTCAGGTGCCCTGCTACGTCACCCACACCAACGAGCGTACCCACGAGGTGATCCGCAATAACCTGGATCGCAGCCCCATGTACGCCGGGGTGATCGAGGGGATCGGCCCGCGCTACTGCCCGTCGATCGAAGACAAGATCACCCGTTTCGCCGACAAGACGGCGCACCAGATCTTCGTCGAGCCGGAAGGCCTGACCACCCACGAACTCTATCCCAACGGGATCTCCACCAGCCTGCCGTTTGACGTGCAGGTGCAGATCGTCCGTTCTGTGCGCGGCTTCGAGAACGCCCACATCACCCGCCCCGGCTATGCCATCGAATATGATTTCTTCGATCCGCGGGATCTCAAGGCCAACATGGAGAGCAAGTGCATTCCAAACCTGTTCTTCGCCGGCCAGATCAATGGCACGACCGGTTACGAAGAGGCGGCGGCACAAGGCCTGATGGCCGGTCTGAACGCGGCATTGCGTGCCCAGGACAAGGATCCCTGGAACCCTCGTCGGGATCAGGCCTACATGGGCGTGATGATGGACGATCTCTCCACCCTGGGGACCCGCGAGCCTTACCGCATGTTCACCAGCCGTGCCGAATATCGCCTGCTGCTGCGGGAAGACAACGCCGATATCCGCCTGACTGCCATCGGTCGCGAACTGGGTCTGGTGGATGACGAGCGCTGGAGCAAATTCAACGCCAAGATGGAGCAGGTCGAGCTGGAGCGTCAGCGCATGCGTTCAACCTGGATCCACCCGCAACATCCGTCACTGGAAGCGGTTAACGCCCTGGTCAACACCCCGCTGACCCGCGAACAGAGTCTGGAAGAGCTGCTGCGTCGCCCCGAGGTAACCTATGATGCGCTGATGGCCATCGAAGGGGTCGGCCCTTCCGTGACCGATCCTGCCGCGGCCGAACAGGTTGAGATCCAGATCAAGTACGCCGGTTACATCGAGCGTCAACACGATGAAGTGGAAAAGCAGCTGCGCAACGAGAACACCTTGCTGCCACTGGATCTGGACTATCGCGAGGTGAACGGCCTCTCCAACGAGGTGAAAGCCAAGCTGAACGATGCCAAGCCGCAGACCATTGGTCAGGCTTCCCGCATCTCCGGTATCACCCCGGCGGCCATCTCCATCCTGCTGGTTCACCTGAAAAAACACGGCCTGCTGCGTAAAACCGCCTGAGGATTCTTACCGTTGGAAAATATGCTGGAAAGATTGAACGGCCTGCTCAAGCAGGCCGAAATTGTTATCACCGATACCCAAAAGAGCCAACTGGTGCAGTTGGTCGAGTTGCTGCACAAGTGGAACAAGGCTTACAATCTCACCTCGGTACGAGATCCGGACGCCATGCTGGTCAAGCATATTCTCGATAGCCTGGTGGTAAGCCCCCACTTGCACGGTGAGCGCTTCATCGACGTGGGGACAGGTCCCGGCCTGCCGGGATTGCCGCTGGCGATCATTAATCCGGACAAGCAGTTCGTCCTGCTCGACAGTCTGGGCAAGCGGATCAACTTCATCCGCCAGGTGATCCAGGAGCTGGGTCTGACCAATGTGACGCCGGTCAAATCCCGGGTTGAAGAGTATCAACCCGAGGTGGGATTTGATGGTGTACTGAGTCGGGCATTTGCCTCTCTGGAGGACATGCTGAGCTGGTGTCACCACCTGCCGTCAGAACAGGGCAGCTTCCTGGCGCTCAAGGGACAATATCCCGAGCAGGAGCTGGCCCAGTTGCCTGCCAATATCCGTCTGGTAGCCTGTCATGAGTTGCGGGTGCCGGAGCTGGAAGGCGAACGTCATCTGCTGGAATTCAAACATATCCAGCCCGAATAGGGTCGCAGTTTCATTTAGGGGATCGTGTGGGAAAAGTCATCGCCATAGCCAACCAGAAGGGTGGAGTGGGTAAAACCACCACCTGTGTGAATCTGGCCGCCTCCATGGCTGCCACCCGGCGCAAGGTGCTGGTGATCGATCTGGATCCGCAGGGCAATGCCACCATGGGCAGCGGTGTCGACAAGTATGACGTCGAGCGCACCGCCTATGAGCTGCTGATCGAGGATGCCCCCATCAGCGAAGTGATCATCCCCGAAACCACCGGGGGCTATCACCTGATTGCCGCCAACGCCGACGTGACCGCGGCCGAAATCCGTCTGATGGAATTTTTCGCCCGCGAAATTCGCCTGCGCAATGCGCTGGCTTCGGTGCGGGACAAATACGACTACGTCTTCATCGACTGCCCGCCCTCTCTCAACATGCTGACCGTGAACGCCATGGCCGCCGCCGACTCCGTGTTGGTGCCCATGCAGTGCGAATATTACGCGCTGGAGGGGCTCACCGCCCTGGTCGACACCATCAGCAAGCTGGCCGCCGTGGTCAATCCGGAGCTCAAGATCGAAGGGGTGCTGCGCACCATGTTCGATCACCGCAACCGGCTGGCCAATGATGTGTCCGATCAGCTAAAACAGCACTTTGGTGACAAAGTCTACCGCACCATCATTCCCCGCAACGTTAGACTGGCTGAAGCCCCGAGTTTCGGTGCCCCGGCCATGCACTATGACAAATCATCGGTGGGCGCCAAGGCCTACCTGGCACTGGCTGGCGAGATCCTGCGCCGCCAGGAGCAGGAACGTCAGGCGACCATCGCAGACCGAGAGAGCATATGACTCCGAAAAAACGTGGACTGGGCAAGGGGCTGGATGCCCTGCTCAGTACCAGCACGGCTGCCCGCCAGAAACAGGTGATGAGCGATCAACGTACTGAAGAGGCCATGGCCCCCACCAATCAGGGCGAGCTGCGCAAGCTGCCGGTGGAGTGGTTGCAGTCCGGCAAGTACCAGCCCCGCAAGGATATGTCCCAGGATGCACTGGAAGAGCTTGCCAACTCCATCCGTGCCCAAGGGGTGATCCAGCCCATCGTGGTACGCCCTCTCGGCGAACAATCCTTCGAAATCATTGCCGGTGAGCGGCGCTGGCGCGCGTCCCAGCTGGCGCGGCTTGAGGTGGTGCCCTGTATCGTCAAGGATGTACCCGACGAGGCTGCCGTCGCCATCGCGCTGATTGAGAATATTCAGCGGGAAGACCTCAATGCCATCGAAGAGGCTGTCGCTTTACAAAGACTGCTGACCGAATTCGAACTCACCCACCAGCAAGTGGCCGAGGCGGTGGGCAAGTCCCGCACCACTGTGACCAACCTGTTGCGTCTCAACCAGCTCAACGACGATGTGAAGCGTTTCGTCGAGCACGGCGACCTCGACATGGGCCATGCCCGTGCCCTGCTGGCTCTGAGCGGCCAGGCCCAGTCCGAACTTGCCAAGCTGGTTGCCCAGAAAGGGCTGACCGTGCGCGATACCGAGAAGCTGGTGCAAAAAGCGCTCGAACCGGCAAAAGCCAGGGTCGAACCGGCCCGTGATCCGCAGATCGGCTACCTGGAGCGCCAACTGGCAGAAAAAATTGGCAATCAGGTGCAACTTCAGCCTGGCAAGCGGGATAGCGGGAAGTTAGTAATAAGTTACGAGAATTTGTCCGATTTGGACCGTATATTGGGCTATTTTGGCGTGTCGGAATCGTGATTTTTACGCTTTTTGTAGTAATAAAACATCCATTCCTTTTGATATGACCATAACCCTGATTTGCCGCGGAAAGCCGCAAAAATTAAGGATTTTTGTCATATTGCAATAGCTGCCCTCAAGGGTATAATTTGACCGGCTTTAAGAGCTGTTAACATGGGGTCTTCGGATCCCGATTTTTTACAGTTCTGTAATGTTCAGGGGTAGGTTGGTGAAGCAGAAAATAGCCTTGGAAGGTTTGACACTGGCCTTGGTTATGCTCGTTTGTCAGCTCATCCTGATCCTGGCGATGAGTGCCGTCTGGTTTTACCTGACTGGTGCCAGCGCCGGTTATTCCGCCCTCTATGGAGGGGGGATGTACTGGGTTCCTCAAGCCTTGTTTACTGTCTGGGTGCTGCGCCGCAAGGTGACAACCGAGAGTGTGGGCTTGGTTTTGCGGGACTTTTATGGTGGGGCAGGGATTAAGCTCATTTCTACAACAGGTCTATTCGCCCTGATGTTTGGTGCGGGAGTCGAGGTCGTTACCGTCTCGTTTTTCGCCACTTATATCCTCGCCCTCGTTGTACAGTGGATGGTTTCATTCACGCTTAACAACCACTATTAGGAAAACTCATGTCTGCAACCGGAGAAGTCCTGACTCCTCAGGGATATATCTCCCACCACCTGACCCACCTTCAAGTCGGGTCCGGGTTCTGGACGGTCAATATCGACTCAATGGTATTTTCCGTCGTGCTAGGCGCCCTGTTTATCCTGCTGTTCCGCAAAGTAGCCGTTAACGCTACCAGCGGGGTGCCGGGTAAGCTGCAGTGCTTTGTGGAGATGCTGGTCGAGTTTGTGAATGGTAACGTCAAAGACATCTTTCACGGTCGCAACAAGGTCATCGCACCTTTGGGGCTGACGGTGTTTGTGTGGATCTTCCTGATGAACTTCATGGATCTGATCCCCGTTGACTTTATCCCTCACGCTGCACAATTGATGGGTATTCCCTATCTGCGTGTGGTTCCCTCTGCTGACGTTAACATCACCATGTCCATGGCTTTGGGCGTGTTCTTCTTGATCCTGTATTACAGCATCAAGGTCAAGGGTATCGGCGGGTTTGTGAAGGAGCTGACGCTTCAGCCTTTCAACCACCCGGCGGCCATCCCGGTTAACCTCATCCTGGAAACTGTTACGCTGATTTCCAAACCTGTTTCTCTGGGTCTTCGACTGTTCGGCAACATGTATGCTGGCGAACTGATCTTTATCCTGATTGCTGGTTTGTTACCCTGGTGGTCACAGTGGATCCTGTCCGTGCCTTGGGCAATTTTCCACATCCTGATCATCACTTTGCAGGCATTCATTTTCATGGTTCTGACCATCGTCTATCTGTCGATGGCGCAGGAAGACCATGGTTGATGCAACTCAAATAATCCTTTTTATACAATCAATTACATCTAAATAACTGGAGATCCTCATGGAAAACTTGAACATGGACCTGCTGTACATCGCTGCTGCAATGATGATGGGTCTGGCTGCTATCGGCGCTTCCATCGGTATCGGTATCCTGGGTGGCAAGTTCCTGGAAGGTGCTGCTCGTCAACCGGATCTGATCCCTGTTCTGCGTACCCAGTTCTTCATCGTAATGGGTCTGGTGGATGCGATCCCGATGATCGCCGTTGGTCTGGGTCTGTACGTGATGTTTGCGGTTGCTGGCTAAGTCGTTACGACTCTCCAGGCATAACCCATTAACTAACTTAAGAGGACATCGGCTGTGAATATCAATGCCACCCTCCTCGGCCAAGCAATTGCTTTTTTCTTCTTCGTAGTGTTTTGCATGAAGTACGTATGGCCGCCGCTGATTGCTGCCATCGAAGCCCGTCAGAAAGCTATTGCTGACGGTCTCTCTTCTGCCGAACGTGCCAAGAAAGATCTGGATTTGGCCAAGGCCAACGCCACCGATCAGCTGAAAGAAGCCAAGCTGCAGGCTGCTGAAATCATTGAGCAGGCTAACAAACGTAAAGCCCAGATCATTGATGAAGCTGCCGCTGGTGCCCAGTCTGAGCGGGAAAAAATCCTGGCTCAGGGCCGTGCCGAGATCGAAGCTGAACGTCATCGTGCCAAAGAAGAACTGCGTAAGCAGGTTGCTGCTCTTGCCATTGCTGGTGCAGAGAAGATCCTGGCGCGTCAAATCGACCAGGCTGCCAACAGCGACATCGTCGACAAACTGGTAGCAGAACTGTAACGGGAACGGGGCTATGTCTGAACTGACTACAATCGCTCGCCCCTACGCCAAGGCTGCTTTCGAGTTTGCCGTTGAGCACAAGGCGGTTGACCAGTGGCTGGGTATGCTCGGTTTTGCTGCGCAAGTAGTGGAAAACGAGACCATGCACAACCTGGTAAACGGCTCTGTGGCCGCCGAAGAGCTGGCAACGCTGTTTGTCGGTGTCTGCGGTGAGCAACTCGACGTGCATGGCCAGAACCTGATCCGGGTGATGGCCGAGAATGGTCGCTTGGGTGTGCTGCCGGCGGTCGTTGCTGAATTTGTAGCGTTCAAAGCTGAACTGGATAAAGAGGTTCAGGCTGACGTGATTTCGGCGATCGAACTGACCGACCAGCAGAAAGCCAATATTCAGGCTTCTCTGGAACAACGTCTCGCGCGCAAAGTGAAGCTGAATTGCAGCATCGATGCGTCCTTGATGGCCGGGGTGCTCATCAAGGCCGGTGATCTGGTAATCGACGGCACAGTCCGCGGTAAGCTGGATCGCATGGCTGACGCGCTGCAATCTTGATTGGGGTATTAGAGCATGCAACTGAATTCCACTGAAATCGCCGAGCTGATCAAGCAGCGCATTGCGCAGTTTGATGTAAAGAGCGAAGCGCGTAACGAAGGTACTATCGTCTCTGTGAGCGACGGTATCATTCGTATTCACGGCCTGGCTGATGCCATGCAGGGTGAGATGATCGAGCTGCCGGGCAACCGCTACGCTCTGGCATTGAACCTGGAGCGTGACTCCGTCGGTGCGGTGATTATGGGTTCCTATGACGGTCTGTCAGAAGGAATGAAAGTAAAAGGTACTGGCCGTATTCTGGAAGTGCCGGTAGGTCGTGGTCTGTTGGGCCGGGTGTTGAACACCCTGGGTCAGCCGATCGACGGTAAAGGTCCGATCGACAACGACGGCTTCTCGCCGATCGAAGTGATCGCACCGGGCGTTATCGAGCGTAAGTCTGTTGACCAGCCGGTCCAGACCGGTCTGAAAGCCATCGATGCCATGATCCCTATCGGTCGTGGCCAGCGTGAGCTGATCATCGGTGACCGTCAGGTTGGTAAGACCGCCATCGCGATCGACACCATCATCAACCAGAAAGATTCCGGCATTAAGTGTGTCTACGTTGCGATTGGCCAGAAGGCCTCCACCATCGCCAACGTGGTGCGCAAGCTGGAAGAGCACGGCGCCCTGGCCAACACCATCGTGGTCGTTGCCTCTGCCTCCGAAGCGGCTGCCCTGCAGTACCTGGCTCCGTATGCCGGTTGCTCCATGGGTGAGTACTTCCGTGACCGCGGTGAAGACGCGCTGATCATCTATGATGACCTGTCCAAGCAGGCCGTAGCTTATCGCCAGATCTCCCTGCTGCTGCGCCGTCCGCCAGGACGTGAAGCTTACCCGGGTGACGTTTTCTATCTGCACTCCCGTCTGCTGGAGCGTGCTGCTCGCGTTAACGCCGAGTACGTAGAGAAGTTCACCAAGGGTGAAGTGAAAGGCAAGACCGGCTCTCTGACCGCGCTGCCGATCATCGAAACCCAGGCGGGTGACGTATCAGCGTTCGTTCCGACCAACGTGATCTCCATCACCGATGGTCAGATCTTCCTGACTTCACAGCTGTTCAACTCCGGTATTCGTCCGGCGGTTGACCCGGGTATCTCTGTATCCCGTGTAGGTGGTGCTGCTCAGACCAAGATCGTCAAGAAGCTGTCCGGTGGTATCCGTACCGCGCTGGCCCAGTATCGCGAACTGGCGGCCTTCGCCCAGTTCTCTTCCGATCTGGACGAGGCGACTCGCAAGCAGCTGGATCACGGTGTGAAAGTGACCGAGCTGATGAAGCAGAAGCAGTACTCTCCGCTGAGCGTGGCTCACCAGTCTCTGGTGCTGTTCGCCGCCGAGAAAGGCTATCTCTCCGATGTCGAGCTGAACAAAATCGTCGACTTCGAAGCCGCTCTGCTCTCTTACGCCAATACCCAGCATGCCGAGCTGATGGCTGAAATCAATGCCAAAGCCGACTACAACGACGCGATCGTTGGCAAGCTGACTGCGTTGCTGGATAGCTTCAAAGCAACCCAGACCTGGTAAGCGTGTGTGGCAGCGTGAGCTGCCACTTGATGGAGAGTAAGAGATGGCCGGCGCAAAAGAGATACGTAACAAGATCGGGAGTGTGAAAAACACTCAGAAGATCACCGGCGCTATGGAAATGGTGGCAGCAAGCAAAATGCGCCGTGCGCAGGAACGCATGTCTGCCAGCCGTCCGTACGCTGAAACCATGCGCAAGGTGATCGGCCATATCGCTCAGGGGAACTTGGAATACAAGCACCCCTACCTCATCGAACGTGAGGTCAAGCGAGTGGGTTACATCGTCGTCTCCACCGACCGTGGCCTGTGTGGTGGTCTGAACATCAACCTGTTCAAGGCTGCCCTCAATGATATGAAGCAATGGAGCGCGAAAGGTGCCAAGGTTGACCTGGCACTGATCGGTAACAAGGCCTCCAACTTCTTTGAACGGCACGGCGCCAAGGTTAAAGCTCATGTCGCAGGACTGGGCGATAGTCCGAGCGTCAATGACCTGATTGGTTCAGTCAAGGTCATGCTGAAGGCTTACGACAACGGTGAGATTGACAAGCTGTATCTGGTGTACAACAAGTTCGTCAACACCATGGTGCAGCAACCACGGGTCGATCAACTGCTGCCTTTGCCCGTAACTGAAGACAGCAAGCTCGCCAAGAAACACCACTGGGATTACCTCTATGAGCCGGATCCCAAGAAGCTGCTGGATACCCTGCTGGTTCGCTATGTCGAATCTCAGGTTTACCAGGGTGTAGTGGAAAACTTGGCAAGTGAACAGGCAGCCCGAATGGTTGCCATGCAAGCCGCGACTGACAACGCCGGTAACCTGATTAACGATCTGCAACTGGTATACAACAAGGCCCGTCAGGCCAGTATTACCCAGGAGCTGACAGAGATCGTATCCGGTGCTGCTGCGGTGTAAGGCAAGGGTTATCAAAGGTTTAGAGGATTTGACATGAGTAACGGTTTCATCGTCCAAATCATCGGCGCTGTGGTGGACATCGAGTTCCCGCAGAATGCCGTGCCCCAGGTGTACGATGCACTGAAGGTCGTTAGCGAAGGTCAAGGCCAGGGTCTGGTGCTGGAAGTTCAGCAACAGATCGGTGGCGGCGTCGTTCGTTGCATCACCATGGGCTCCTCCGACGGTCTGCGTCGTGGGTTGGAAGTAGTGAATAGCGGTAAATCCATCCAGGTTCCGGTCGGTACTGCGACTCTGGGTCGGATCATGAACGTACTGGGCGAGCCAATCGACGAAAAAGGTCCGATCGGTGAAGAAGAGTGCTGGTCTATCCACCGCGCTGCCCCCAGCTACGAAGATCAGTCCAACAGCAACGATCTGCTGGAGACCGGCATCAAGGTTATCGACCTGGTATGCCCGTTCGCCAAGGGTGGTAAGGTTGGTCTGTTCGGTGGTGCCGGTGTAGGCAAAACCGTAAACATGATGGAGCTGATCCGTAACATCGCGATCGAGCACAGTGGTTACTCTGTGTTCGCCGGTGTTGGTGAGCGTACCCGTGAGGGTAACGACTTCTACCACGAGATGATGGAGTCCAACGTACTGGACAAAGTATCTCTGGTTTACGGTCAGATGAACGAGCCGCCCGGAAACCGTCTGCGCGTTGCGCTGACCGGCCTGACCATGGCCGAGAAGTTCCGTGACGAAGGTCGTGACGTGCTGTTCTTCGTGGACAACATCTACCGTTACACCCTGGCCGGTACTGAAGTATCCGCACTGCTGGGCCGTATGCCTTCTGCAGTAGGTTACCAGCCGACCCTGGCCGAGGAGATGGGTGTTCTGCAAGAACGTATCACCTCCACCAAGACTGGTTCCATCACCTCCGTACAGGCCGTTTACGTGCCTGCGGATGACTTGACTGACCCGTCTCCGGCGACCACCTTCGCCCACCTGGATGCGACCGTGGTACTGTCCCGTCAAATCGCGGCACTGGGTATCTACCCGGCCGTTGACCCGCTGGACTCTACCTCTCGTCAGCTGGATCCGCTGGTGGTTGGCAAAGAGCACTACGAGACCGCTCGTGGCGTTCAGACCGTACTGCAGCGCTACAAAGAGCTGAAGGACATCATCGCCATCCTGGGTATGGATGAACTGTCAGAAGAAGACAAACTGACCGTAGCCCGTGCCCGTAAGATCGAGCGTTTCCTGTCCCAGCCGTTCTTCGTAGCAGAAGTGTTTACCGGTTCTCCGGGTAAATACGTGCCGCTGAAAGAGACCATCCGTGGTTTCCAGGGCATCCTGAAAGGCGAGTATGACGATCTGCCCGAGCAGGCGTTCTACATGGTTGGCGGTATCGACGAAGTCGTCGAGAAATCCAAGAAACTGTAAGCCTCGACAGGAGGGCCCATGGCAGAGATGATCTCCTTTCACCTGGACGTGGTGAGCGCCGAAGGAAAACTGTTTTCCGGTCGCGTGCAATCCGCTCAGGTATCAGGCTCCGAAGGTGAGTTGGGTCTCCGCCACGGTCATGCTCCGTTGCTGACTGCCATCAAGCCGGGCCTGGTCCGCTTGGTGAAGCAGAACGGAACTGAAGAGGTGCTGTACATCTCCGGCGGTATGCTGGAAGTACAACCTGAATCCGTGACCGTGCTGGCGGACACTGCGATTCGTGCTGACGACTTGGATGAGGCGAAAGCCCAGGAAGCCAAGCGCGCAGCCGAAGAGCGGATCCACAGCTCCCATGGTGATATCGACTACGCCCAGGCCGCCACCGAGCTGGCCAAGGCGATGGCTCAACTGCGAGTCATCGATATCGTCAAAAAGAATTACCGCTAATAACGGTGATGTAAAAAGCGACCTTCGGGTCGCTTTTTTTTTACCCGTTGGATAGACTCCGCCGAGTATTTCCACACAAGTTCAAGGTCGAAGTCATGTCTCTCAACGTCGTGATCCTGGCGGCGGGTAAAGGTACCCGCATGCGTTCCGTTCTGCCCAAGGTACTGCACCCGGTAGCCAACAAACCCATGGTTTCCCATGTGATCGATACCGCCCGTCAGGTCGGCGCCGAGCAGCTGCATCTGGTCTATGGCCACGGTGCCGAATTGCTGAAAGAGCGGATCGTGGCGGCCGATGTGAACTGGGTGGTGCAGGCGCAACAGCTGGGGACCGGTCATGCCGTCGCCCAGGCCATCCCGTTCTGGAAGGATGAAGACGATGTGCTGGTGCTCTACGGCGATACCCCGCTGATCCAGCCAGAGACCCTGCAGCGACTGCTGGCTGCCAAGGCTGAAAACGGGATGGCACTGCTGACCGTGGTACTGGACAACCCCACCGGCTATGGCCGCATCGTTCGTGAAAATGGTCAGGTAGTCGGCATCGTCGAGCAGAAGGATGCCAATGTCGAACAGCTGGCCATTCGTGAGGTGAACACCGGCGTGCTGGTGGCCAATGGGGGCCAGTTGCGTCAATGGTTGTCTCGTCTCGACAACAAGAATGCCCAGGGCGAATTCTACCTGACCGACGTGATCGCCATGGCGCACGGCGATGGCTGTCCGATCGCGGCGGTCCATCCGGAGCGTGCCGCCGAGGTGGAAGGGGCCAACAACCGGGTCCAGCTGGCTGCCCTTGAACGCAGCTACCAGCAGATGCAGGCCGAGAAGCTGATGATCGCCGGTGCCACCCTGATTGACCCTGCCCGCTTCGATCTGCGCGGAACCCTCGAGATCGGTGAAGAGGTGGTGATCGACGTCAACGTCATCATCGAAGGCAAGGTAACCCTCGGCAACCACGTCCGTATCGGTGCCGGTGCCGTGCTGAAGGATTGCGTCATTGGCGATCACACCGAAGTGAAGCCCTACTCCATCGTTGAAGGGGCTCAGGTGGCGGATCAGTGCTCGGTCGGCCCGTTTGCCCGTCTGCGCCCGGGTGCCGTGCTGGAGCAGGATGCGCACGTTGGCAACTTCGTCGAGATGAAGAAGGCCCGTCTTGGTGTCGGTTCCAAGTGCGGTCATTTGACCTATCTGGGTGATGCCGAGATCGGAGCTGGGGTGAATATCGGTGCCGGTACCATCACCTGCAACTACGACGGGGTCAACAAATTCCAGACTATCATCGAGGACGATGTATTCGTCGGTTCTGATACCCAGCTGGTAGCGCCTGTTCGTATCGGCAAGGGGGCGACTCTGGGGGCGGGTTCTACCATCACCAAGGATGTGGCCGAGAACGAGCTGGTGATCACCCGGGTGCCCCAGCGTCACATTAAAAACTGGGCTCGTCCGGTCAAGAAGAAGTGATGCCCGATCAATAAAATAGAACCGGCGCCTGATGGCGCCGGTTTTTTTTGGCTTATGACTGATGGCTGGGGTCACTGGTCGATGACTGGGGGGCCGCCCATGTGGTCGCGGGTGCGCTGTAGTCCATCACCTGATACCAGTCGAGCTTGCGGGTCAGCATCATGATCAGCGTCAGGGTGGCGAACAAGAGCAGGGCACCGAGCAGCAGGGCGATCTCTTCGGCCTGCAGCAGGCTGTAGAGGATGGCATAGACCAGCCCGAGCAGCGCCGCGAAGCCGATCCCCTGCTTCGGGCCGCCCAGCACATGGCTCAGATAGAAGCCGTTGAGCAGCACGCTGGCCAGCGCGGCCACCAGATAGGCCCAGCCAAAACCGAGGTGTTCGGTCAGCGCCAGCAGCACTAGATAGAAAATGGCCAGCCCCATCCCTACCAGCGCGTACTGGATCGGGTGAACCCTCAGCCCCTTGAGCAGCTCGAACATGAAGAAGCTGATAAAGGTGAGGCCGATAAACAGCAGGGCATATTTGGCTGCCCGTTCGTTGAGCTGATAGTGATCCACCGGCTGCACCAGACTGACGCTGAAGGTGGAGAGATTGCTATCGCCACCGTTCATCATCCGGTTGAAGCGGGTCTCCATGTCGCTGGCGAACCAGCTGGTTTGCCAGTTGGCCTCAAACCCTTGCGGGCTCAGGGTGCGACTGCCCGGCAGAAAGTCACCGATAAAGTTGGGGTGGGGCCAGTTGCCCGCCAGCTGCAGGGTGCTCTCCTTGCCCAGCGGGACTATGTCGAGGGCGTTCATCCCCTGTAGATTGAGCTCCAGATGGAAGGTGCCATCCTGCTGCGGCAGGCTGTCGAGTGGGGCATGGATACCCGCCAGCGCATCACCGAGGCGGGCGCCGGGGGCAAACGGGATCCGCTGTGTGCCGAGTTGCAGTTCGGGGACGCTGTTGATACCGCGGGCATCGGAGAGCACCAGGCTCAGGTAGGGTTTGCCCGCCACCAGCTCGGCCGTTTCACCGAGCGGTGAGGTCGCGTCATTCAGCAAACTCTGCCGGGTGGGCAGGCGGCCGGATAGGGTGAGGCGGGTCTGATAGACCTGCGCCTGATAGATGCCGAGCTTGCGCGGAGTCACCTCCATGGTGGCCTGCACGTCGAGCTGTTCCGGCAGCAGGTAGCGATAGGTCTGCTCCTGACGGACGAAGCGCTTGCCATCCTGCTCGACCGTCACCGAACGGGTATAGGGCTGCACGATAACCGGCCCCATCAGCCGTTGCGGGCCACTGCTGCTGGCCATGATGCTCTGGATCGCCTGATTGCGGTAAATCTGCCGCTCCCGGTTCAGCTCCATGATGGATTGCACCGGTACCATCAGCAGCAGGCTGAGCAACAGCAGCAGAAAGATTTTGTGTGTGAATATCTGTTTGACCATGACTCGTCTCCTTGTTCTGTGGAGCGAGTCTGTCAGTCTGGCGTGAAGTGGTGATGGGCTTGTGTGAAGTGGAGGTGAACTTGTTGCAAAATGGCGCCATCAGGCGCCGTCTGATTGTTCAGGGGCGGGTGCGCACCAGCCGGGCGGCTTGCGCGAAGCGATCGGTATGGCCATCGATCACTCCGTGTATAAAGTCGATGTAGTAGACCAGTTCCGGCATCTCCTCGATGGTGCTGGATGTCCAGTAGGGGGCGGCATTTTCCCCGTTGTCATGGATGTCCGGAAAGAAGTTGGGGTCTGTCATCGGCGCCCGGCAATCTTCGTCGAGCAGGGTGAGGAGCTCCTCGATGGTGGGGAGTCGCCACCCCTCGCCAAGGCGGGCCGCTTCATCCTTGGCTTCAAGCAGCGTCAGCAGGGCCGGTGTGCCCATGCACCCTTTCTCCTCCTGCCACTCGCTGCCCAGACTGCACACCTGCCATTCGAGCTGGTTGAGCCGATCATGGATGATTCCCCCTTGCCGACTCAGGCGATCGGAGAGGTCGCAGGCGGCCAGCGCCATGCTGGCCGGAAGCCAGAGCAGCCACAGGAATAATTTCATTTTTGTCTCTTGTGCGGATGGCGGTCAGCCCGGTGTCGGCGGGCTGACCCTGATGATCGGAGCGGGCTGCGAAGCTTTGGCCTCCAGCCCTGTCGTCAGGTTATGTGGGGATCAGAGCTTCTTGAGTTGCGCGGGCAGGGCGGCCAGCACCTCTTCTTTCGCCTTGATAGAGGCGAATTGCTTGCCCGGTTTCTGCACCACGGTATGAACGAAAATGAGCTGCTTGCCCGGTTTGCTGGCCCAGCCGACGAACCAGCCGATCTGTTGATCGCGGTTGAGGCTGCCATCCAGCTTCTTCGGGTAGCCCATGCCGGTCTTGCCGTGGATCTGCCAGCCGTCGATCTCGCTCACCTTGAGGATATTGGCGGTGTATTGCAGGGTCTGCGCCGAGACTGGCAGCTTGCCGCTCACCATCTTCCCGAGGAAGCGAGCCTGCTCCTCCGGACTGATGGCGAGGCTCGAGCTGAGCCAGGCCTGGGTCAGGCCGTCATGTTTGCCCGGATTGCCGGAGAGATCCCGGTTGCCATAGTCGAAGCGGTCGACGTATTGCTGGAAGCGCTCCATCCCCAGCCACTCGGTGATCTGCTGGGAGAACCAGACCACCGAGTAGGTTTCCCAGCGGCGCGGGGTAGTGGTTTCGCGCCAGGCGGGCAGCCAGCCGTCATAGCTCGGCTTGTAGGGCAGCGCCGGATGCTCTTCATCTACCAGAAAGCCACTGTCATAACCCATCAGTGCCAGCGGGATCTTGAAGGTAGATGCGGGCGGCAGCTGGCTGGAGCAGTCCCCTTCGCTGGAGAGGGTCTGGCCGTTGCCGTCAGCATAGAGAAAGCAGCCGCTGGCGGCGGAGGCAGGCAGGGCTGCGAGCAGACCGGCAGCCAGCAGGCTGGAGAGAAGCAGGCGGGACATAGCATTTCCTTGAGCAAATGGATGAGAGAAAGCGGCAGTCTAATGCCGCTTTGTGTGGGGAATGTGAAGTTGCGGGGGGACTAGGCGAACGGCAGCCAGAGTTCCGCCAGCGCGCCTCCTTCCGGCCGGTTGCTCAGGGTCAGACGGCCGCCATGCTGGTGGGCCACCTCATGGGCGAAGCTAAGCCCCAGACCGCTGCTCTTGCCCTTGTCCGGGCGCGGCAGGGAGTAGAAGCGCTCGAAGATGCGCGGCAGGGCGTAGTCGGGAATGCCGGGGCCGCAGTCGGTGACCCGAAAACAGTAGCCCTCCTCCTGCTGGCTGCCGCTCAGGGTGACCAGCCCGTAGGCAGGAGAGAAGTCGATGGCGTTATCCAGCAGGTTGCCGATGGCCTGCTCCACCAGCAGCGGATCCCACTTCTGTTTCGGCGCGCTGGCCAGCTCGGCCACCAACTCGACCTGACGGCGCTGGGCAATTATCTGGCGGGCGTCGAGGGTGCGCTTGCCCAGTTTTGCCGGTTCCACCGACTGACGATCCAGCCCCTGGCCCGACTCCAGCCGCGCGAGTTGCAGCATTCGCTCGATCAGCTGCTGCATGCGCGCGGTTTCCAGATTGATGTTGCCGATAAAGCGTTTGGCGACTTCGGGAGGCGGCGTTTCGGCCAAAATCTCCCCTGCCCCGCGAATGGCGGCCAGCGGGCTCTTCAGCTCGTGGGTCAGGCTGTGGACATAGGCTTCGATGTAGCTTTTGCCATCGAGCTGGTGGCGCATGGTCTCCAGCGAGCGGCCGAGCCTATCCAGCTCGACGGTGTGCAGCCGTGGCAGCGGTGCCGTCTCCCCCTTGCTGACCGAGTCGGCGTAGTGCACCAGCTTGCCGATGGCGCGGTTTAGCCACCACACCAGCAGGCTGCCGATCAGCAGCGAGATGAGCAGCATCTGGCCGCCGGCCCGCAGCAGCTCCTGTTCCCCGCGCTCGATGGCTGGCATCAGGGTGCGATTGGGTTTGGCGACGGTGAGGGAGCCGATGATCTCGGCCCCTTCCCGCAGCGGCGCCGCCACATACATGGTCGAGCTGGCGGCATCGTCGGGATCGGTGCGGGTGCTGCGGGCGCCATATTGGCCGCGCAGGGTGCGGTAGACATCGTTCCAGCGGGAATAATCCTTGTCCAGATCCGTGCCGTCGGAGTCGTAAATCACCATGCCCTTCTGGTCAGTGACATAGATGCGGTACTCCGCCTGCTGCTTGAGGTGGCCGTCGATCATCGCATTGATGGGATTCTGGTTGAGGCGGGCGAAGGCGCTGGCCAACCGCCCGTTCATCATATTCCCCTCTTGCAGATCATCGAGGGCGAGCGGCGCCAGCAGCTGGGTCATGTCTACCAGAGTATCCTCGGTGGCGCTGCGCACCCCGGGTTTTATCTCCTCGACGAAGATTTCCAGCACGAACCAGGCGGCCAGGGCGAAGATCAGCAGCAGGCCGCACAGCAGTTGCAACCCGAGTCTCATGCCAGCTCCAGGCTGTAGCCCAGCCCGCGGTGGGTGAGGATCAGGTTGGCCTCGGGATCATGTTCGCGCAGCTTGGCGCGGATGGTCTTGATATGGGTATCTACGGTGCGATCCAGACTCTCCTCCGCATCCTGCCACACCAGATCCATCAGCTGTTGGCGGGAGTAGACCCGGCCCGGCGCAAGCATCAGGGTCTTGAGCAGCAGATATTCGTAGCGGGTGAGGGCCAGCAACTGGCCGCGAAAATGGATGCGGGCCCGCTCTTCATCCAATACCAGCAGGGCGCTGGGCTGAGGGGCGACGGGCTGGCTGCGGCGCAGGATGACACGCACCCGGGCACACACTTCCCTTGGCGAGAAGGGTTTGGCCACATAGTCGTCGGCACCGATCTCCAGCCCGATCAGCCGGTCTATCTCCTCGCTGCGGGCGGTGAGGAACATCAGGGGAATATCGGTCAGCGCCCTCACCTGCTTGCAGAGTTCGAAGCCGCTGATGTCGGGTAGCCCCACATCGAGGATCAGGAAGTCGGGTCGCGTCTGTTCCAGTCGTGTCAGCAACTGTTGGCCCAGCATGAACCACTCTACCTCGAACCCGTCGGTCTGCAGGGCGTAAATCAGGGGGTCGGCGATGCTGGCCTCATCCTCCACCAGCCAGATGACTCTCTTTTGCATGGCATCCTCGTCGCAAATTGGCACCCCATTCTGGCATCGAACCAAATCGGATCCTATTTGCTGTTTTATTTTTCCGAAAAAGGGGCTAATATTTCGATGTTCTTTCGAATCGAAACTTAAAAATGACCAAACGTAATACTCAACAACGCCGACACACCATAGTGACCCTGGTACAAGAGCAGGGTGAAGTGAGTGTCGACGCCCTCGCCAAACACTTTTCTACCTCCGAAGTGACCATCCGTAAAGATCTGGCCGTGTTGGAGACCGGTGGTCTGCTGCTGCGCCGTTACGGTGGCGCTGTCCCTTTGCCGAGCGAGATGGTGGTCGAGGCCAATCCTGAACAAGTTTCGAACCGAAAGTTGGCGATTGCCCGTGCGGCGGCCGAGCGGCTGCGTGATCACAACCGCGTCATCATCGACAGTGGCAGCACCACCAGCGCCATGATCCCCATGCTGGGCAACAAGCGCGGCCTCATCGTGATGACCAACTCCCTCAATGTGGCCGGTGCCCTGCGCGAGCTGGAAAATGAGCCTACCCTGCTGATGACCGGTGGCACTTGGGACCCTCACTCCGAATCCTTCCAGGGGCAGGTGGCGGAACAGGTGTTGCGATCCTACGACTTCGACCAGCTATTTATCGGTGCCGACGGTATCGACCCGGAGCGTGGCACCACCACCTTCAACGAGCTGGTGGGCCTGTCGCGGGTCATGGCCGAGGTGTCGCGGGAGGTCATTGTGATGGTCGAATCGGAAAAGATCGGCCGCAAGATCCCCAATCTCGAACTTCCCTGGTCGAGCATCCATACCCTGGTGACCGACGAGGGGCTGGCCAGCGAGGCCAGAGAACAGATTCAAGCCCAGGGGGTGACGCTTATCTGCGCCCCGGTCACTTGCTGACATCGAGCTCTGAACCATCCAACTGACTTTACGATTTGTATCTCAAGGAGAAGTGTATGTGTGGCATCGTCGGGGCTGTTGCCCAACGTGATGTGGCTGAAATTCTGGTAGAGGGCCTGCGCCGTCTGGAGTACCGCGGTTATGACTCAGCCGGTGTGGCCGTGTTCAGCGCCAACCAGCCGTTGCAGCGGGTTCGCCGTCTGGGCAAGGTGGCCGAGCTGGCCAAGGCGCTTGACGAGCAGTCCGTCCACGGCGGTACCGGCATCGCCCATACCCGCTGGGCCACTCACGGCGAGCCCTCCGAACGCAATGCCCACCCCCACGTTTCCGAGCATATCGTGGTGGTGCACAACGGCATCATCGAGAACCACGAAGAGCTGCGGGAAGAGTTGAAGGCGCTGGGCTATGTGTTCAGCTCCGACACCGATACCGAAGTGATTGCCCATCTGGTTCATCACGAGCTGAAGAGCGCCGGTAGCCTGCTGGCAGCCATGCAGACTGCGGTGAAGCAGCTGCGCGGTGCCTACGGTACCGTGGTGATGGACAGCCGCGACGACAGCCGCGTGGTGGTGGCCCGCTCCGGTTCACCGCTGGTGATCGGCCGCGGTATCGGCGAGAACTTTATCGCCTCCGACCAGATGGCGCTGCTGCCGGTGACCCGTCGTTTCATCTTCCTGGAAGAGGGTGATGTGGCCGAAGTGACCCGCCGTGACGTGCACATCTTCGATACCAACGGCAACGCCGTGGCGCGCGAAGAGCAGGAGTCCGAACTCTCCCACGATGCCGGTGACAAGGGCGAATACCGTCACTACATGCTCAAAGAGATCCACGAGCAACCCAAAGCGATCACCAACACCCTGGAAGGGCGTCTGGGCAGCGATCACGTGGTGGTCGAATCGTTCGGTAACGGCGCGCGCGCCATCTTTGACAAGGTCGAGCACGTGCAGATCGTCGCCTGCGGCACCTCCTATCACTCCGGCATGGTGGCTCGCTACTGGTTCGAAGAGATCGCTGGCGTCTCTTGCGATGTAGAGATCGCCTCCGAGTTCCGCTATCGCAAGTCGGTAGTGCGCCCCAACAGCCTGCTGGTGACACTCTCCCAGAGTGGCGAGACCGCCGATACCCTGGCCGCCCTGCGTCTGGCCAAGGAATCCGGCTATATGAGCTCGCTAGCTATTTGTAACGTGCCGGGCTCCTCGCTGGTGCGTGAATCGGATCTGGCCTTTATGACCCGTGCCGGCGCCGAGATCGGCGTAGCCTCCACCAAGGCGTTCACCACCCAGCTGGCTGGCCTGCTTATGCTGGTGGCCTCCGTCGGTCACTGCCGTGGCCACCTGAGCGCCGCCGCCGAGGCTGAACTGGTCAAGGCGCTGCAAGCCCTGCCGCTGCGTATTAAAGAGAGTCTGGCGCTGGCCAAGGATATCGAAACCCTGGCCGAAGAGTTTGCCGACAAGCAGCACAGCCTGTTCCTCGGTCGTGGCAGCCAGTACCCCATCGCCATGGAAGGGGCGCTCAAGCTCAAAGAGATCTCCTACATCCACGCCGAAGCCTACGCCGCTGGTGAACTGAAGCATGGCCCGCTGGCGCTGATCGATGCCGAGATGCCCATCATTGTGGTGGCGCCGAACAACGATCTGCTGGAGAAGCTCAAGTCCAACGTGGAAGAGGTGCGCGCCCGTGGCGGTATCCTCTACGTGTTCGCCGATGCCGATACCGGCTTCAAGAGCGACGAGACCATGCGGGTCATGAACCTCAACCATGTGGAAGAGATGATAGCCCCCATCGTCTATACCGTGCCGCTGCAGCTGCTCTCCTATCACGTTGCCCTGATCAAGGGGACTGACGTCGACCAGCCGCGCAACCTGGCAAAATCGGTGACCGTTGAGTAAGTCACTTTCTGAAATGACAAAGAGCCGCAATTGCGGCTCTTTTTGTTGCTGCTGAGGGGTTACGACAGCCGCAGGTTGGTGATGGTGACCTCATCGAGGGAAGGCACAATGATGCCGCTGGTGATCCCTTTGGCGATGGCCTGACTGCGGTTCTTTGAGTCGGTCTTGTTGGTCACCTGGGTCAGGTGGAAGTTGACCGTCCGCTCACTGATGCCGAGGATGGTGGCGATCTCCCAGGAGGTCTTGCCCTCGCTGGCCCAGAACAGGCACTCCTTCTCCCGATCCGACAGTTCGGTCAGGTATTTCATCATATCCGGTCTGCTTTTGATCAGTTGCAGTGCGGAGTTGAAGATGTAGCTGGCGCAGAATGACAGCAGCGGAACATTTTCAAACATCAGATCGGAGTTGGATTTCTCCTTGGTGATGAATGAGAGGATGCCGTGCTCCCCCTGCGGGGTGTGCAGCGGAAAGGAGACGCCATTGCGTACCCCGAAATCAGCCGCCAGGTTCATCACATCGCGGCTGGCGCTGGGCAGCCAGGGCGAGTCGCAGTCGAGCTTGTTCCAGAAGATCGGCTGGGTCTGTTTCAGCCCCAGATAGACCACCGGATCCTGGGTCAGATACTGGTTTTCGCTGTAGGCGTCAAACCAGGTGGTCGGACAGTTGTTGAACAGTGCCACGTGGGATTTTTGCATGCTGATGGGGAAAATAATCAGCAGCCGAAAGTAATCAAAGCCCATTTGATGACTGAAGCGCTCCAGCAGTTGCTGGATATCGCTGGTTTTTGTTGCCTTGGTGAACTTGTCGATATGTTCCCAGATCGCATCGTTGAGCATTACTTTCTCCTTTTTCGATCTCTATCACACTGATCGAAAAGATTTTTTATCGTTATTTATATTTGTGCGGTGGCTATTGGCGCCACTTATTCCGTGCGTGCTTAAAAATTATCCTGTTTTTGTGCATAAAGGCCAAGAAAATCCTCTCGTTGCCAGTCCGCCCTGCATTTGAGATAATGATAATAGTTATCATTAGTAAGATGTATTTCAATGAACAAATTATGGGGTGTGGCCCTGCTGCCACTGTCAGTCCACTTTGCTGCCATCGGGGATGAGCTGGTTGCTCCCGCCCTCAAGAACAGCATAGCTGCCGGGAAAGCCTCCCAGCAGCGAGTGGAAAAAGCGGCCGATGCCGCCGTTGCCGCACGACTGGAGCTGCAAAATGCCCAGCTGCAACTGCGTGACCTCGAAGCCTACAATCGCTACATGCAATCTCTGGTGGCCGATCAGCAAAATGAGCTAGGTAAATTGAGCCAGCAGCTGGAAGCGGTGCAAGAGACCCGTCAGGGCTTGATCCCGCTGATGTTGCAGATGCAGGCAGATCTGGAACAGCTGGTGCAAAACGACATCCCGCTGCGCAAGGAAGATCGGCTGGCGCGGGTTGAACAGTTGAAAGCGACCCTGGCTCGCGCAGACGTTAGCGAGGCGGAGAAATTCCGTCAGCTGCTGCAGGCCTATCAGATTGAAGCCGAATATGGCAGCCGGATGGACAGCTATTCCGCAGAGCTGGAGTTGGATGGTGCCCCGCGTCGGGTTGATGTGCTGGCGCTGGGGCGGGTCTCCCTGCTGGCAATGACGGCCGATCGCAGTCAGGCATGGCGCTGGTCCGCCGAGGCGAAGCAATGGCAAGCCCTCGACAGCCAGTGGCTCTCCCCTATCGCCGAGGCGATGGATGTGGCCGCCGACAAGAAAGTTCCCCAGTTGCTCAATGTCCCCCTCTCTGTCAGCCGCAGTCAGGAGGCCCAATCATGAGAGTCACCATGAAGTGGTTCCCCCTCCTTATTGCCCTCTCCTGCGGTGCCAACGCCGCTGTCGCCGATGAGTGGCAGCAGCAGGAACAGGCTCGTGAACAGCAGGCTCAACAAGATCTGGCATCTGTTTCCAAAGAGCTGAACAGTGCCCGCGCCAAATTGGCCGAGGCCCAGCGCCTGAGCAAGGAGCTGGCCGGCAAGTTCGCCAGCAACGAGAAGCAGCTGGTCGAGCTTAACGCCCAGTGGGAGCAAGCCTCCGGCGACATGAACGAGATCTTCGCGGTCACCCGTCAGGGCGCCAGCGATGCGGTCAAGATGCTGAGCGAATCCGCCGTCGAGGGCCAGTACCCGGAGCGTCTCGCCCCGCTGAAAACCATGGCACAGGATAAACAGGTGCCGGATCGTGCCGCTCTCGCCCTGCTGCCCGCCACGCTGCTGCAGGAGATCCGCGAATCTGGCTGGATTGCCCAGTTCAACGGCAAGGTGCTCGATGCCCAGGGGGCTGCCAGCGAGCAGTCGCTGACCCGGGTTGGCAGTTTTGCCCTGCTGGGGCGCGAAGGCTTCCTGCAACCGACCGCCGAAGGGTTGAGCCCGGTACTGGGTCTGCCCGGTAGCGTGCTCTCGGCCGTTGCGGCTTATCAGGGTCAGGAAGGGGAAGCGCTGCCGCTGGATCCTTCTCATGGCACTCTGCTGGCGATGCTGGCGCAAGCGCCCACCTTCTGGCAGCAGGTACAGCAAGGTGGTCAGGTCGGCGCCATTATCGTGCTGCTGGCCGCTATCGGTCTGGGAATTGCTGCGGTACGGCTGTGGAGTCTCTCCCGCGAACTGACTCTGGTACGACGCCAGCTCAAGAGCGGCGAGTATCACGCCGACAACGCCCTCGGCCGGGTGCTGACGGTGGCAGACAAACACCCCGAGCTGAGCATGGAGACCCTCGAACTGCGTCTTGATGAGGCGATCCTGCAGGAGACTCCTCGCATGGAGCGCGGCATCGGCATGGTCAAGGTGATCGCGGCTATCGCCCCCATGCTGGGTCTGCTCGGTACCGTGACCGGGATGATCGGCACCTTCCAGGCCATCACCCAGTTTGGCACCGGCGATCCCAAGATCATGGCGGGCGGCATCTCCATGGCGCTGGTCACCACGGTACAGGGACTGGTTGCGGCCATTCCGCTGATCCTGGCCCACAGCCTGCTGCAATCGCGCTTCACCGAGCTCTCCAATGTGCTGGAGCAGCAGGTGGCTGGCATTCTGGCCGAGCGCGCCGAGAGCAATAACGGCGGGATGGAGCGAGCAGCATGATGCTCGACGTCTGGCAACAGCTGCAGAGTTTCATGGGCCGTGGCGGCCCTGTGCTCTGGGTCATTCTGGCCCTGCTGGTGCTGATGTGGATTTTGATGATCGAGCGGCTGCTCTACCTCAATCTGGGTTTCGGCCCCTTGCAGCAACAGCTGCTCGGCCGCTGGCAGGCCCGCAGCGAGCGACACAGCTGGCACGCCCGGGCGATCCGCAGCCGCTGGCTGGCGCAGGCGGAGCTGGAACTGAACCGTCATCTGATCTTCATCCGCACCCTGGTGGTGCTCTGTCCCATGCTGGGGTTGCTGGGCACTGTGACCGGCATGATCGGCGTATTCGATGCGTTGGCTGCGGCCAACCGCTTTAACCCGGAGAGCATGGCGGGCGGGATCTCTCGTGCCACCATCCCCACCATGGCAGGCATGGTGGTGGCGCTCTCCGGCGTGTTGTTACTCAGTCGGCTCGAGAGTCAGGCCAAGCGCGCGCTGGCCAAGACCCGGGACGGCCTGCGAGAAGAGAAGGTAATGCAATGAGACGGCAATCCAAACGCCAGCGTGACGAAGTGCAGATCGACATGACCCCCATGCTGGATATCGTGTTCATCATGCTGATCTTCTTTATTGTCACCACCTCCTTTGTGCGCGAAGCCGGGCTCGAGGTACACAGACCTCAGGCCAGTCAGGCCAAGGCGCAGAAATCTTCCAGCATCATGCTGGCGATCGGGGCTCAGGGTCAGATCTTCCTCGACCGCAAGCAGGTCGATGTGGAGCGGGTACAGGCCACCATCGCCCGCCTGCTGGCGGAGCAACCCGATGCCAGTCTAGTGATCCAGGCCGATGAGCGAGTGCCCCACGGCAAGGTAGTGCGGGTGATGGATGAGGCCAAGGCGGCGGGTATCGCCAATATCGCCGTGGCGGTGGCGCCGAAATGAAATACAAGCTGATGAGCCTGGGGCTGGGGATTGCCCTCAGTCTGGGCATCCTGCTGTTCATGGCCACGCTGGTTGAACCGCCCCAGGGCGAGAAGGTGGCGAGCGAACAGAAGCCCATCGTCATCAATATGCAGAACGAGGTGACCGAGGTGCAGGTACGCGAGCGTCCGGTACCGCAGGAACCCGAGCCTCTGCCAGAGCCTCCCGCGGCATTGGCCTCGACACCGCTGCCGATGCCTGCTGCGGCCCCCTTGGCGGCCGTTGAGCCGAGTCTGGATCTGGTTTCCAGCCTCAGCGCGGTGCAGGTCTATGCCCCCGGAGTGGCGACCAGTACCGCACCGGTATTGAGTGGCAACTACCACGGCCAGCAGCAGGGTGCGGGTATCGGCGTCGGTGACATGCTGATGCCGTTGCAACGGATCGAGCCGGTCTACCCCTATCGTGCCCAACAGTCAGGGATCGAAGGTTTCGTCACCCTGCGCTTTAGCGTGAATGCGGAAGGTGGCGTGCAGGATGTGGAAGTGGTCGAGGCCAAACCCAAGCGTCAGTTCGAGCGGGCGGCCATTCAGGCGATCAACAAGTGGCGCTATCAGCCGAGACCGGGCGCCACCGACAAGCTGGTGCAAGTCATCACGCTCAAATTCAAACTGGAGTCATAACTATGTTGCGGATCTGGATCTGTCTGCTGGCCCTGGTCGGCCAAGCCTGTCTGGCGATGGAGGTCAGCCCTCACTTCTCCCGTCAGCTTGAACCCCTGATGAAGCTCTATCAGTCCGGTCAGTGGCAACAAGCCCAGAGCAAGGCATCCGGCCTCAAGCCAAATAGCGATGCCGAGCGTGCCTGGCTGGCGCAGTTGCAAGCCTCGCTGGCGGCCAATCTGCAACAGACCGCCCAGGCGAGCCGTTATGTCGAACAGGCCCTTGCCTATAAAGAGTGGCCCGAGCAACAACAGCTCCAGCTGCTGCGACTGCGCGGCGATATTCAGGCCCAGCAATCCAACTGGTCTGGTGCCATTGCCAGCTACAAGGCGGCACTGGCGCTCAAGCAAGACGATGCACTGCGCCTGCGTCTGGCTGGCCTCTATTACCACAACAAACAGTATGGTGACGCTGCCAGCCAGAGCGAACAGTTGTTGAAGAAGGGTTGGCAGAAGCAGGCCGCCATCATTCGTCTCTCCGCCCTCACCGCTCAGCAACGTTATGGCGTGGCTGCCGATCAGGCGGCCGAGTTGATCAGCCACGAACCCAAAGAGAGCAAATGGTGGCAGCAGTCGGTGTCGCTCAACCTCTCCGCCAAACGTGGCGATCAGGCGTTGGCTCTGTTGCAAACAGCTATCGACAGAAAACTGATGGATGATGCGTCAGCCCGCAATCAGCTGATTCGTCTCTATGCCTGGCAAGGGCTGCCTTATCGTGGTGCCCGTCTGCTGGAAGCGGCCATGGCCAAGGGACAGATGAAGCAAAGTGCTGAAAACCGCCAACTGCTTGCCCAATTGTGGGAAGGTGCCCGGGAGTGGTCACAAGCGGTCGATAGCTGGCAGCTGCTCGCCAACCAGCACGGTCAGCCCAAAGCCGCCATGCGCGCCGCCGAACTGCTGCTGCAACAGGGCAAGACTGATGCTGCCATGACCCAGCTCGCTGCCATCAAGTCGGTGAAGGGCGAGCAAGGCAATCGCGCCAAAGCGTTGCTGGTGCTGGCACACCTTAATAAGGAGCAGTATGCCCAGGCGCTGGAACTGGCCCGTGAGCTGCAGCAACAGGATAACTGGCAGCAGAAGGCAACCAGCTGGGTCAACTATATCCGGGCACAAAGCGAAGAATTGAGCAAAAAAGCGGCGTAAAAGAGATGCCAAGGGGTTGTTTTGGGGCGTTCAGTTCGCTTTTTCAGCAAACGAACGCGTTTTTGCAAAAAGCCCTTGTCATCCCGGCGCGGCTCCCTATAATGCGCCCCTACCAGCACGGCGGAACACGCCGAACTGATGAGCCAGCTTCCTAGTGAAGTGGGCGCCGAAAGAAAAGCGAAAACAATCGCTTGACTTTCGAAGTGAGAAGCGTAATATGCGCCTCCTCAACGCGACAAGCGTGACGCTCT